>NZ_JBSZCP010000027.1:0-59619 GCF_054166785.1 Cyanobacterium sp. | reverse complement strand
TCTACAATATTTTGTCAAGTGTGTAGATGTCACTTTCGTTCCTTTTTCTTTGCTGGTCGTCATCCATCTCCCGTTAATTTCTGTGGGCTTTTCTTTTGTTGAGAAATTTAACGGGAGTCCTGTGACGACATTTTAAGATAGTGACCACCGAAATTGTTATAATAGATAACTCAGAACTTTCTCTCGAAATATTAATCACTATTAACTAATTCAACTATGTTTGATGCACTAGCAGAGCGTTTAGAAGACACATGGAAAAAATTGCGTGGTCAGGGAAAAATCTCGCAATCAAATATCCAAGACGCACTACAAGAAGTTAGAAGAGCATTATTAGAAGCCGATGTAAACTTTCAAGTGGTCAAAAGTTTCGTCGCAGAGGTAGAAAAAAACGCCCTCGGTGCAGAAGTAATTTCAGGAGTTAACCCCCAACAACAATTTATTAAAATTGTTTACGATGAATTAGTTAAAGTGATGGGAGAAAGCAATGCTCCCCTTGCCAAAGCACAAAAAGCTCCCACCGTAATTCTTATGGCAGGGTTACAGGGTACAGGTAAAACCACCGCCACGGCAAAACTAGCGCTATATCTACAAAAACAAAAACGCTCCTGTTTAATGGTTGCCACCGACGTATATCGCCCTGCCGCCATCGACCAGTTGATGACCCTAGGGGAGCAGATAAAAATTCCCGTATTCCAACTAGGAAGCGACGCTAACCCCATCGAAATTGCCCGTCAAGGGGTAGCCAGCGCCCAAGAGCAAGGCATCGATACGGTGATTATAGATACCGCAGGACGACTACAGATTGATCAGGACATGATGGGGGAATTATCCCAAATCAAATCCACCGTTAACCCCCATGAAGTCTTGTTAGTGGTGGATGCCATGACAGGGCAAGAGGCGGCCAATTTAACCCGTACTTTCCACGAAGAAATCGGCATTACAGGGGCTATTCTAACCAAGATGGACGGGGACAGCCGAGGGGGTGCCGCTCTATCGGTACGGACAATTTCAGGGCAACCTATTAAATTTATCGGGGTAGGGGAAAAAGTTGAAGCCCTAGAACCTTTTTATCCCGATCGCATGGCTTCCCGTATTCTCAATATGGGTGACATTGTCAGCCTCGTAGAAAAAGCCCAAGAAGAGCTAGACATCGGCGATGTAGAGAAAATGCAACGCAAGATGATGGAGGCAAAATTTGACTTTAACGACTTCGTCAAACAAATGCGTCTGCTCAAAAATATGGGTTCTTTTGCGGGGGTAATGAAACTTATCCCGGGGATGAACAAAATTGGGGCAGGGGCTTTAGAAAAAGGAGAAACCCAGTTAAAAATTACCGAGTCCATCATCAATTCCATGACCAAGGCGGAAAGGGAAAACCCTGAACTGTTGGCAAAATCCCCCAGTCGTCGTCGTCGTATCGCCAAGGGTTCTGGTCATCAAGAAAAAGAAGTTTCTCGGCTCATTAGTGACTTTACTAGGATGCGATCGATGATGCAACAAATGACCACAGGGGGAGGAATGCCAGGGATGCCAGGTATGGGAGGAATGCCGGGGATGGGCGGTTTAGGAGGACTCTTGGGGGGAAATGCCCCGATGCCCGGTTCTCGTGCCAAGGGAGGCGGTAAACCGAAGAAGAAAAAGAAAAAGCGCGGTTTTGCTGATTTGTAAGTTTATACAGGGTGATAGGAAAAGAATTTTTGCTGTGCTAAGGTATCAGTTTTTTAAAAGTTATGGTATTGCATGGTTTCGACAGGATATTTTTTCCCCCATTGCCCATTCCCTAATTAATTGGAACATAAAACCCGATTACATAGTCTTCTGAGATAGAAGCACTTATAATCAACATGGGTACAGAATAAGTTATGGTATCTTCTATTTCGTTATCATGGTCTAGTTTATCAGTTGTTTTACCAAGACAAAGAGTGAAAATAGACCAACTCTCCAACACAGATTTAATACTACGTTGCCAAGAGGGCAACAAACCTGACAGGGTAGCGTTTTCAGAACTCCTTAACCGTTATCAACCCTATGTTGATAAAATCCTTTACAATCTAGCCCCTGATTGGCATGATCGAGCGGATTTAGCTCAGGAGGTGTGGATTCGGGTTTATAAAAATATAAAACGTCTCAATGAACCGAATAAGTTTAAGGGCTGGTTGAGCAGAATTACCACTAATTTGTTTTATGATCAGTTACGTAAAAGAAAACGCCACGCTCCCCCTTTATCTCTGGATGCTTCTATTTCTCGTGGGGATGATGATGATTTAAAATGGGAGATTCCTTCTGATGTTCCTTTACCTGAAGATAATTTAAGCACCGTTGAGTTTTATGATTTGTTGAATAGTGCGATCGCCGATCTCCCTGAAACCTTCCGAGTAACGATTATTCTTAGGGAAATTCAAGGGTTAAGCTATGAAGAAATTGCTGAAATCACCCAAGTTTCTCTAGGCACGGTAAAATCAAGAATAGCAAGGGCTAGAAATCGACTACAACTTTTATTAAAACCATATTTAGAGAATCAAAATTAATTTTATCTGAACTCCTCAAACTTATACACTGTAATTATTATGTCTAATCACTCTTACCCTATCGATAAATGTACTTTTGAACTCCTCAGCGCTTATTTAGATGGGGAGGTGACTCCGGCACAAAGAAAAGAAGTACAAGAATTACTCGCCCAAGATCCTGAAACCCAGGGGCTTTATCGTCGTTTACTGGCCCTACGACAAGAAATTAACAGTTTACCTATCCCTCAACCTGAATATACCCCTCGACAGGTATGTAATGGGGTGTTTGCTCAGTTAGATAAGGAAGAAAAGCAGAAAAAACGTTTAGTGATAGGGGGCGGTGCGATCGCCATTACCCTTTTAGCTACCATCGGCGGATTATTTACAGGAAATCGTAACCCCATCTGGCAAATGGCACAACAATCCTCAGGGGAAGAAGAAAGTTTAATGATTGCCCTTAATGAGCCTCTGATTGAGTTACCTGTTAATCTTGAACAAGAAGTTCTTGATATTCCTCTGGGTCAATCTTTATTGGATATGATCAACGAACCTTAAACAATTGACAATTAATAATGGATAATGGACAATTAAAAAAAGAATATCTGGCATTGCTTAATTATGGTATGAAATATAGTTGAATTACACTAAAAACTAAGACTTCTAAATATTATAACCGTTCCCTATTCCCCGTTCCCTGTTCCCTTCCTCAACGAGAAATCATATCTAAAATCAGTAACGCCAAAAATTTTTGTGAATAACTCCTACCTATACCAATACCCTCCCCTAAAATCAGGAATACTCCTAAAACGATACAAAAGATTTTTAGCCGACATTCAGCTAGACACAGGGGAAGAAATCACCGCCCATTGTGCTAATACAGGGCCTATGATTGGGGTGTGTGAGGTAGGCAGTAGGGTTCAAGTATCCCACAGTGATAACCCTAAAAGAAAATTGGCTCATAGTTGGGAAATGATTGAGTTAGGGGAAAAACAAAAAGTTTGGGTGGGTGTCAATACAGCATTACCCAATAAAATCGTTAAAATTGCCCTCGAAAATAATTTAATTCCTGAATTAGCAGGACAATATGACACCGTAAAAAGTGAAGTTAAATTTGGACAAGATGGCAAAAGTCGTATTGATTTTGTGCTTACGGGAAATGATAATCAAAAACCCATTTATTTAGAAGTAAAAAATACTACCCTCACCGATAAAAATCTTGCCCTATTCCCTGACACAGAAACCACCAGAGGACAAAAACACCTAAGAGAGTTAATAGCCTTGGGTGCTGATGTTATTCCCGTAATGCTTTATTTTATTAACCGTAGTGATTGTGATTTATTTGCCCCGGGCAGACAATTTGATCCTAAATATGGAGAATTATTTGACGAGGCGAGGGAAAAAGGGGTAAAAATCTTACCCTGTCGCTTTGATGTATCCCCAGAGGGGGTTAAATATCTCGGCTTGGCAGAGATTGCCGAATAATAAATGGTCTAAGGTACAATGTAAGTATGGCTATGGAATCACGGCTTAACCATTACCCAAAAAATTTAACTCTTTTAAATAAGTTAAAACTGCTACCATGACTCGGAAAAAAATTTGGCTCTATGATACCACCCTCAGAGATGGCTCTCAACGGGAAGGAATTTCTCTCTCTCTTAATGATAAGTTGCAAATTGTGCGCAAACTTGATGAGATGGGCATTCCTTTCATTGAAGGGGGGTGGCCGGGGGCTAATCCGAAGGATGTGCAGTTTTTTTGGCGCCTTAAGGAAGAACCTTTAAAACAGGCTCAGATTGTGGCATTTTGTTCTACCCGTCGCCCTCACAAAAAAGCGGAAGATGATCCGATGTTGAAGGCAATTTTGGCGGCGAATACCCATTGGGTTACAATTTTTGGTAAGTCTTGGGATTTACACGTTACGGAGGGTTTAAAGACTTCCCTTGATGAGAATATCGCCATGATTAAAGATAGTATCAGTTTTCTGATTTCCCAAAATCGACAGGTAATCTATGATGCCGAACATTGGTTTGATGGTTATAAAGCAAATCCAGACTATGCCTTAGCTACGTTACAAGGGGCGATCGCCTCTGGGGCTAAATGGTTAGTTTTTTGTGATACCAATGGCGGTACTTTACCCCATGAAATTGGGCAGATTGTAGGGGAAGTGGTAGATAAATTAAACCTTAATTTAGATGATCCCGATGGGGTGCAACTAGGTATTCATACTCATAATGATAGCGGTACAGCGGTGGCAAATGCGATCGCCTCGGTGCTAGAAGGCGCAACCATGGTACAAGGAACCATCAACGGTTACGGAGAAAGATGCGGTAACGCTAACCTTTGTACCCTCATCCCAAACCTACAACTAAAACTAGGTTATCATTGCCTAGAACCAGAACAACTAACCCAACTAACCCCCAATAGCCGACTAATAAGCGAAATCGTTAACTTAGCACCCGATGATCATGCCCCCTTCGTAGGACGTTCAGCCTTTGCCCATAAGGGAGGAATCCATGTGTCCGCCGTGGCAAGAAATCCCCTCACCTATGAACATATCGTCCCCGAAAACATTGGCAATGAACGCCGTATCGTCATATCCGATCAATCAGGACTTAGTAACGTACTCTCCAAAGCCCAAAATTTCGGCATTGATTTAGACAAAAATAATCCTAAATGTCGAGAAATTTTACAAAGATTAAAAACCCTAGAACATGAAGGCTATCAATTTGAAGCGGCGGAAGCCAGTTTTGAACTATTAATGTTAGAAGCCCTAGGGCAAAGAAAACAACTATTTGAAATTAAAGGTTTTCAAGTTCACTCCGATATTACCATCACCGAACAAATACCCCATACCCACGCCCTCGCCACCATCAAATTAGTAATGGGTGAAGAGGAATTGCTAGAAGTAGCCGAAGGAAATGGCCCGGTCAGTGCTTTGGATGCCGCCTTGCGTAAAGCCTTGGTCAAATTTTATCCCCAAATTGCCAGTTTTTACCTCACCGATTATAAAGTAAGAATCCTTAACAGTACCGCAGGAACCAACGCTAAGACAAGGGTATTAGTAGAATCCACCAATGGACATCGGCGCTGGAGTACCGTGGGAGTATCTACCAACATTATCGATGCTTCCTATCAAGCCGTGGTAGAGGGTTTAGAATATGGTATAAACCACCTTTTTCAAAACTCAACCATGACGGTGGAAAGTTAATCAATTAACAATGTACAATGTACAAATCATGGGAAAATTAAAAACTCAACTACCATTGATCTTGGGTTTTAACACTCTCACCTATTAACTGTTTGTCCCTCTTCCCTGTTCTGTCTAAATAGAAATTCTATGCCATCTTTACCCACTACCACAAAACATCGTCTCACCAGAATTCCCCAAATTCCCCACGTTTGGGAGGGGGATATTTTCCCCATTGGAGAAATGATTGATAACCTAGAGCCTGAATTACAAGATGACGGTCAGTGTATCCTTTGGGTAGATGCTTCAGAAGGCTTTATTCGTGCTATGGATGTAGTCAGGGGAAATACTGGACCAGAAGCGATGGTAAGGACTTTGTTAAAAGCTATCGAAAAGCCCCACAGTCCAGCTGAACCAGCCCGTCCCCATAAAGTGGTGGTAAGGGATAGAGAATTACAGTTTTTCTTGCGGGGAGCATTGCAGGGGTTAGACATTGATGTAGATTATCGGGGAGATTTACCCCTTCTCGATGAGTTGTGGAAAAATTTACAACAGATTCAGCCCCAAGAGGAGGGAAGTATTCCCCCCAAATTATTAGAAAAACTAGAGGAAAGTGCGATCGCCCTTATGTGGGAACAAGCCCCCTGGACTTTACTAGCTGAATACAATCTCATTGAAATAAAAATTGATGCCTACAACGTAGAATCCTTATACGCCTGTGTTATGGGTATGATGGGGCAAGAATTTGGCGTCATCTTTTATCGCTCCCTTGATTCTATGAAAAAATTTAGACTCATGGCAGGGGAAATGGATGATGATGCCATGGAGGAAGGAGACATTGAAAGAGCTTTTCTACAACAGGATTGCTGGTTTGTGAATTTTTCCCTTGATATGGAAGATGTGGATGAAGATGATGAACTATTACCAGAATTTTTACGACCCTACATCGAGGAAGAATTTCCCCTCCAAGTCATATTTGGTAGTATTCATCCCTACGAAGGTATTCGTCCTTTAGTTGATATTGAAGAATTAGATCCCCTTTATTTAGCCATCGAAGCCCTAGGCAAATTTATTCAAAAAAATAAAAAGCGCCTTGAAAAAGATCCTACCCAACTCATTAACCATAAATACTCCGTAAAACTTCCTTGGAGCAATAATAAGCCCCATCAAGTAACCGTGAAAACCATGCCAGAAGTGACGGCGGAATTAGAATCCCTAGAGGGAGCTTTCAGCGAAGACTTTGAAGAAGATGAAGATACAGATATTATCTCCACTGATTTATTTCCCGATGATTCTGTAGTTTCCTTTGCTTCTTTCCCAGAAAATATTTTGAAGTTTCTCGAGGAAAAACCTTCGGTGTGGGTTGATCGAGAAGGTATCGTTTTTGATGGCCGTAATAGTTCAATTCCCGTATTTATCATCCAAACTACTCGCCCCAAGGGTAAGTTGATAGTGGAGAAATTGAAGGAAGAAAACGGTATCGAACATTTATTTTTTACCTCCGGGGAAAATCCTTATTTTGATGAAATTGTTGAGCTTCCCATGATTAAAACCTATGCGGGAATCAATCATATCATTGCCGAGATTGAAGCAGAGGGATCTACTTTTACTGATATTGTGAAAAAATGGTCTCAGAAAACCAAAAGTTGGCAGGGTAAATGTGCCATTGCGATCGCCATGGGTGCTACGGGAGTAAATAAAGGTAATCCCAAAGAGCGCCACATACTAGGATTTTTTGCCACAGACTTAGTCTCTAAACACCAAGCAGGATTAGATAAACTCATATTAAATATCGAAATGATCTAATAACGACATAAAAAAAATATAATGTGGTTTACCCTAAAGTAAAGCTCCCTAAATACAAACAAAAGCATTATACTAGGTAATCCTTAACTATACCCATTTTGCTTTTTATACCACCTAAATTGTCGTCATAATTTTTCCCCAAGATTTTCTCCCCCACAATTATTTCTCAATTAGCCATAATTCATTGTCAATTGAACCAAAATAGCTTAATATTCACTATCAACCGTCAATCCCTATACTTCTGTGTCTATTTTTAACCCTAATTCTCTAGATCCCAAAACCATCAGCCAGAATTATCAATCTGGTAACTATACCAGTGTTTTAGCGTTAAAAGAAATGATCTCTAACCTCCATAGAGAACAAAATAAAATTCAGAACTTATTGACCTCTCTGAGTTTTGCCCTACGTAATTTTAATAACTTAAATCAGTTTTTGGAACTCACACCCCTGATGGTGACTAGAGTTACCGATGCAGAAGGGGGCGCTTTGGTGTTATATAAAGAAAATAATCAGGTAGAATTAGAGCAATTTTATTGCCAAAATAATCAGCTAAGAGAAAAAATAAATCAGGATTTTTTGGAAGTTATTAAAGAAATAAATGACTACGAAACTAAACATAAATCCCATGAACAATCCCATCCAAAACTAGCTTGTTTTCCCGTATTTGTGCAGGAAAAAATCCATAATCACTTTTCTGGTGATTTACAAATATATAGTAGTCCCGTAGTTAGTAAAAATATTGAAAAAGGACGCTTGTATGTTTTTAGCCCAGATCCTCAATTTTCTTGGACTCAAAGCCGTAAAACCTTAACCCAGTTAGTCTCTGATCAAACCGCCGTGGCGATCGCCAATCATGAACTAACCGTAAAATTAATGTCCAAAGAAAGGCAAGATCGAGAATTAGAAATCGCCTCAGAAATTCAAGTGCGGTTACTTCCTCGCCAATGCCCCACCATCACAGGACTAGAACTCGCCGCCAAATGTGAAACAGCCGATAGGGTAGGAGGAGACTACTACGACTTTATTCCTGCAAACTACGATCAATGGGATCAAGATACCGAACAAGTACCCGACTCCCCCTGTCAATCATGGAGCATTGTTATTGGGGATGTTATGGGCAAAGGAGTCCCCGCAGGATTGATTATGACCATGACGAGGGGAATGTTGAGGGCAGAAGTATTAAACCGTCACTCCCCCGCCCGGGTATTAGAACATCTCAATCGAGTTATGTATGCAGATTTGGATAACTCCCATCGATTTGTAACCTTATTTTATTCTGAATATGATCCTCGTACCCAAACCCTCCGATATGCCAACGCTGCCCATAATCCCCCCCTATATTGGAACGCCTCCACCAACAAAGTAAGGAAACTAGATACCGAAGGGATGTTAGTCGGTTTACAACCCAATTCCAGTTATGAAGATGATGCCGTTAAATTAGGAGTTCATGACACAGTCTTTTACTATACCGATGGTTTAACCGATGCTATCAACCAAAATAACCAAAGATTTGATGAAGAAAATTTGCTCAACTCCTTTAAATATGCCTGTGAAAATTATGATACCTCTCAGGCTATTCTCGATCACATTCTCGGAGAGATTAAAAACTTCATTGGCACCGGTCATTCTAATGTGGACGATATGACCATGATCATTTTACGTCACAAACCCATTGATTCTTGTCCTTGTAGTGACGATTGCTGATGGGAAAATCCTGTAAAAAAAACAACCTAAATTTGTTTACTGTACACCTTTTCGATTAAACTTAAAACTTAAGTTAAAGATAGAAAGAATATGCAAGATAAATTAATGTTGATGATTCCGGGACCTACTCCTGTTCCCGAAAGAGTCTTACTAGCCATGGCTCAACATCCCATCGGACATCGTAGCGGTGATTTTAGTGCCATCATAGGAGAGCTTAATGATAATTTGAAATGGTTACATCAAACCAAAAATGAAGTTTTAACCCTCTGTGTTTCAGGTACTGGGGCGATGGAAGCTGGTATCATCAATTTTTTGAGTGCTGGAGATTCTGTCTTAGTCGGAAACAATGGTAAATTTGGCGAACGCTGGGCCATCATGAGCCGTAAATTCGGTTTAGATGTAGAAGAAGTTACTGCCGAATGGGGAAAACCATTAGATCCTGAAGCCTTTAGAGCAAAACTAGAAGCTGATACCGAGAAAAAAATTAAAGCCGTCATTATTACCCACTCCGAAACCTCTACAGGGGTGCTAAATGACCTTGAAACCATCAACAAACACGTTAAAGCCCATGGGGAAGCCCTCATCATCGTTGATGCTGTCACCAGTTTGGGGGCGGTGGATCTCAAAATTGATGAATTGGCTTTAGATGTGGTGGCATCTGGTTCTCAAAAAGGGTACATGATTCCCCCCGGATTGGGATTTATTTCCGTGAGTGATAAGGCATGGAAGGCTTATGAAACTGCTACCCTACCTAAGTTTTATTTAGATTTAGCTCCCTACAAAAAAGCTAATGCTAAAAATAGTTCTCCTTTTACTCCCCCCATTAATTTAATGTTTGCTCTCCAAGCGGCTTTACAGATGATGAAGGAGGAAGGTTTAGAAAATATTTTTGCCCGTCACAAAAGATTAACTGAGCTTACCAGAAGTAAAGTAAAGGCTTTGGGATTACCTTTGTTTGCCCCTGATGATTGTGCTAGTTATGCCGTTACGGCGGTTGCTCCTGATCAGCATGATGCGGAGGCTATTCGCTCTACTATGCGCAAAAAATATGACATTGCCTTGGCCGGTGGACAGGATCATCTCAAGGGTAAAATTTTCCGTATCGGGCATTTAGGTTTTATGTCTGATCGGGATGTTTTAACTGCTATTTCTGCCCTAGAAGCTACTCTAAAAGAGTTGGGTTAATGGTTTTTGGGGTGATTTCCTTTGTTTTAAGGGCGATCCTGAAAGGATCTGCTCTGCAGGACGCCCCTACCTCTGAAATAGACAGAATTATTGTTGCATTTAAACTTAACTTTCTGCTATAATTGTTAAGTGCAATTGGAGAGGTGGCTGAGCGGTTGAAAGCGGCTTCCTGCTAAGAAGTTGTGGGGTTTATAGCTCCACCGAGGGTTCGAATCCCTCCCTCTCCGTTTTAGAGTAATAAGTAATGAGTATTGATTATTGGAGAGAGGAGTGACTTCAATTATCAATTTATTGCTCCTTGGTGTTCTTTCCATTTCCTCAACAAAATAATACCCAATCCGATTAGTAAAGTTTACTATTGTCCACCGTGTAACAACTGACAATAAACAATTAATATCTTTTGCCTGTTCCCCACCCTAATTAGTATATTATTCAAACAGGATTTTGTATAAAAACCCATTTTTATCAAACCTCATTCCAAATTCTTCAAAGGTAATGATATGATGTTAAGAATATTTAAATTAGGGTCGAAAATTCTTCACCTCTAAGGAAAACTCTAGCTATTCTCAGGCTAGAATTTTTTATTTTTTGATTACTCAACCTTTACCAACCAGAGAAAGTGACTATAACCGAAACTCCCCTCCCTCCTAAGCAAGATCAACCTAATAATAATTCTTCTAACAACGATACAACAAAACGTCAAATGATTCTGATTATTGATTTTGGTTCACAATACTCCGAATTGATTGCCCGTCGCATACGAGAAACGGAAGTTTATTCTGAAGTAATTTCCTATCGCACCAGTGCAGAAAAACTCAAAGAACTTAACCCCAAGGGTATCATTTTATCTGGAGGACCTAATTCTGTATATGATCCATATGCACCCCAATGTGATCCTGAAATATGGAGTCTTGGTATTCCTGTCTTAGGAGTGTGTTACGGTATGCAGCTGATGGTTAAGCAGTTAGGAGGAGGTGTTGAAAGAGCCAAAAGAGGCGAATATGGTAAGGCTTCTTTGTTCATTGATGATCCTACGGACTTGTTAACCAATGTAGAAAATGGCTCTACCATGTGGATGAGTCACGGGGATTCTTGTACCCAATTACCCGAAGGGTTTTCTATCCTTGCCCATACGGATAATACCCCCTGTGCGGCGATCGCCGAGCATGACAAAAAATTATTTGGGGTTCAGTTTCACCCAGAAGTAATTCATTCTGAATATGGTTCGGCTCTTATTCGTAATTTTGTTTACCATATCTGCGGTTGTGAGCCTACTTGGACAACACAAACATTTTTAGAGCAATCCATTGCCGAAATTAGGGAAACCGTCGGGGATAAGAGAGTTTTACTGGCTCTTTCTGGGGGAGTCGATTCTTCTACCCTTGCCTTTTTACTCCACGAAGCCATCGGAGATCAATTAACTTGTATGTTTATTGACCAAGGTTTTATGCGTAAGGGTGAACCCGAAAGATTGGTAGAATTATTTAATGATCAATTCCATATTAATGTAGTGTATGTGAATGGGCGCGATCGCTTTTTAGCCCAAATTGAAGGAGTTACTGACCCTGAAGAAAAACGTCGTAAAATTGGTCATGAATTTATTCAAGTATTTGAAGAAGAATCTACCCGCCTAGGCCCCTTTGATTACCTTGCCCAAGGTACTCTTTATCCTGATGTTATCGAATCTGCTGATACCAATGTAGATCCAAAAACTGGCGAGAGGGTGGCAGTAAAAATTAAGAGCCATCACAACGTAGGAGGCTTACCTAAAAATCTTCGTTTTAAATTGGTGGAGCCTTTACGCAAACTCTTTAAAGATGAGGTTCGCAAACTAGGAAGAGCCATTAATTTACCAGAAGAAATCGTCTCCCGTCATCCTTTCCCCGGACCTGGTTTAGCCATTCGTATCCTAGGGGAAGTTACCGCTGAAAAACTCAACATTCTTCGGGATGCAGATTTTGTGGTGCGGGATGAAATTAAAAAAGCTGGAATGTACCACGACTTTTGGCAAGCCTTTGCCGTACTTTTACCCGTAAAAAGCGTGGGGGTAATGGGAGACAAGCGCACCTATGCTTATCCTATCGTCTTAAGATTAATTACCAGTGAAGATGGCATGACCGCTGACTGGGCAAGACCTCCCTATGATCTACTTGAAACTATCTCTAATCGTATTGTCAATGAGGTGAAAGGAGTTAATCGAGTGGTTTATGATATTACTTCTAAGCCCCCCGGCACCATCGAATGGGAATAGGTAGTTAATTGATAATGGAGAATTGATAATTGATAATTATACTGAATCCGTAGAGAAAACTATACTAAGAAAACGAACAATGGGCTTAAGCCCGTTGCCAATAAACAATAAATAAAAGTACGGTTTATCAATGGGATTTAGTATTATTAGGGGATTTAGATCGCTATTTTCCCCCACATAAAAAATAAGGGCAAGGTTAAATCCTTCGCCCTTTTGAGTATAATTCCATTGTCAACGGAAAAAGTTAACAGCTTAGAGAGGAGCAACTTCGATGGAAATTTCAGCGGTTACTTCAGCGTGTAATTTAATTTGAGCTTTGTAAGTACCGATTCTTTTAATTTCAGGTAATTCTACCGCTTGACGCTCAACGTCTAAACCTGCACTAGCTTTGATTACTTCTACTACATCTTGGGTGGTTACAGTACCGAAGATTGCTTGATCTTCCCCTAATTGTTTACGAATAACAAAGTTGTTGATAGTTTGTAAGGCAGTTTTGCGAGATTTGGCTTCTTCGAGAATAGCGGCTAAACGTTCGGCTTGTTTTGCTCTTCTTTGTTCTACTTGACGTAATACCCCAGCGGTTGCTAATACTCCGAAGCCTTGGGGTACTAAGTAGTTACGGGCATAACCAGGAGCAACATCGACTACGTCTCCTCTTTTACCTAATTTTGTTACGTCTTTATTTAAGACTACTTGTAATCTTTTTGCCATATTAGTTTATGAAATTTTTATAGTTAGCACATTTAGTCACAAATTACAATTATACAGTAATTTATGAAACCATGGGAATTAATTATTTCTTATGGGATGGGAGATAGTTTAATTCTTAATTATTGATTCTCTATTGTCCACTATTTAATCGTGCTTTTTCGATAAGATAGGGAAAGTATTACTATTAAATAATCTTTGCTGAATGTCGATCGCACCTATTTACGGAAATCTACAAGGAATCAAGCCCAACCAACTTAAACAATTACAAAGATTATACCAACAAAGGATCAGGAGCGATCGCCTCACCACCGCAGAATTTGCCGAAAGAATTGCCTCCATCAGTAGTGACCTTAAACAAGCAGTGTGCGTCTATTTAAACCGCCGTGGACAGGTGATCAGAGTGGGGGTGGGTACTCCCCGCCAAACCCAAATTCCTCCCCTAGAATTACCCCGTTACGGAGCGCAGAGACTATCGGGCATCCGTTGTCTGAGTACCTCCATTAAACCCATACCTCCTAGTGAAGCTAGTTTAACCGCCATGGCAAGGCAAAGGTTAGATGCTCTTTTGGTGTTTACCCTCACAGGGCAAGGGGTACAAAGAAAGGGGGGTGGTGCATCAGGCTTTATCAAAGATGCTTATTTAGCTCATCTTATTCCCGCCCAAGAGAGTCAAAACTATTGGGAAGTATCCCCTGCTCAAGACATAGAGGCGATCGCCCAGCAAGACTTCCTCACCCTTGTAGATAGTTTAGAAGAAGAATTAAGTCGGGAATTCGTCGCCCAAGAAGTAGATGACTCCCAAGAGCGAGTATTATTAGTAGGGCTAATGACAGACCGCATAACACCCCAAAAATTTAACGACAGTCTCCAAGAACTACAAAGACTCGTAGAAAGTGCTGGGGGAAAAGTATTAGCCACCCTAGAACAAAAAAGGAGTCAACCCCACCCTCAAACCCTTGTGGGGGCAGGAAAAGTAGAAGAAATCGCCCTCCAAGTCCAGAGTATGGGCGCGAATTTAGTGGCATTTGACCGAGATTTATCCCCCTCCCAAGCCCGAAACCTCGAAACCCAGTTCGGCGTAAAAGTAGTCGATCGCACCGAAGTAATTTTAGATATATTTGCCCAAAGGGCGCAGTCACGGGCAGGAAAGCTACAGGTAGAATTAGCCCAACTAGAATATATGCTACCCCGTCTTAAAGGTAGAGGAAGAGCCATGTCAAGGCTAGGGGGTGGAATCGGGACCAGAGGGCCAGGAGAAACCAAGCTAGAAACCGAAAGAAGAGCAATCCAAAAACGTATTACCCGCCTTCAGCAAGAAGTAAATCAACTCCAAAGCCATCGCGCCCGTATGCGTCAACAAAGACAACACGAAGAAATACCCACCGTGGCGATCGTTGGTTATACCAACGCAGGAAAATCAACCCTCATAAACGCCCTCACCAACGCCGAAGTATATACCGCAGACCAACTCTTTGCCACCCTAGACCCCACCACCCGCCGATTAACCATCATGAATCAAAATACAGGGGAATCTAGCACCATTTTATTAACCGATACCGTGGGCTTCATCCATGAATTACCCCCTTCCTTGGTGGACTCCTTTCGGGCAACCCTAGAAGAAGTTACCGAAGCCGATGCCCTCCTCCATGTGGTGGATTTATCCCACCCCGCTTGGCAAAGTCACATTGAATCAGTAAAAAAAATCATTGGAGAAATGCCCCTAGCCCCCGCCGAAGAATTAATCGCCTTCAACAAAATTGACCAAGCAGATATTGAACACTTAGAATTAGCAAAAGAAGAATATCCCACAGCGATTTTTATTTCAGCCAAAGAGCGCATTGGTTTTGATAATTTACGCTCTCGGTTAATGGGGCAGGGGTGATTTATTCTAAAATTTTTTGGTTAGGGCGGGGAACAGGGAACGGGGAATAGGGAACAGTTTTCGACGGTTTATAACCCTTCTTCCACGGGGGGATACTCAAGGGAAACTTTACCTAAATAACCCTTGCGAAAATCCTGCAAAATTTGACGAGCTACCCTTTCTTGATCATTTTGATACTTAGTTTGCGCTAACTTAATGATAAATTCTTCCCCCGTCATGTCCAAAGCATCTAAACCATAACGTTCTTTTAAAACATTATCAGTACCAAGATTGACCAATAAATCCACAAACTGTTGAGCAACTTCCTGATTATTGTAAGCCGCCTCTCCAATGTCCTCACAAATAGCTAACTTTAGGGCATCTTCCTGATTTTCTAACTTGAGGGGAATAATCCCGGGGGCATCAAGCAACTCTATATCCTTAGAAATTCTTACCCACTGCAACTGCCTCGTCACCCCTGCTTTTCTCGCACTAGCCACTATCTTTCTATTAAGGAGACGATTAATAAGTGCAGACTTACCCACATTCGGAAAACCAATCACCACCGCACGTACAGGACGAGGTAACATTCCCCTACTTCTGCGTCTTGCGTTAACGTCCGTGCCACAACCTTGGGAAGCCTTATTAATAGCTTTTACCCCTTTCCCATCCTTCGCATTAGTAAAAAAAGGAATTTCTCCTTGGACTTGAAACCAATTTTGCCACTCCTGTTTAAGACTATTGGTGATCATATCCTCTCGATTCAAAATCAACAGACGGGGCTTTTCGCCAATCCATTCTTTCACTTGGGGATGATGGGAAGCAAGAGGAATACGGGCATCTCGCACTTCTAACACAACATCAACTCGTTTTAATTGTTCTTTGAGTTGTCTTTCTGCCTTGCTGATGTGTCCGGGATACCATTGAATTAGTGTCATAACAAATAATATTGTTAACTGAAATTGCTGTTTACCTGTAATTGAGTATTATTAATTGAAGTGGTAGTTTTATTACTTTCTAAACTTAAAAACGTTCAAATCTTTACAGATAAACAATTATAGCTTAAATACGCCCATAATAATATTTATGGCAGTGAAAGCCATTGAGCGTATTGGTTTCCTGTTTTAAAATTTACAAGATTTATAAAGAACCTAAATAGCCACTATTTGATAAAAAAGTTTCTAAATCAGTAATAAAATTATCTCCAAAATAGTCGTTAGCACTATTATCGATTTCCATACGTCTTTGTATCAAGGCTTTTGCCTCTGGATATTCTCCTAATAAACTTTTTATTCCTGCATAGGCTGCCATATAGCCAAAATATTCGGTATTTTCTTCACCGCTACGCTCAATTACTGTATTCCATACACTCAGGGCCTGTTGTCTTAGATAGTTGGGGTGTTGTAGGGTAACATCTTGTAATCCATCGGGGGTAAAACTCATTACTCTGGTGGGTGCAGCAGAAGCCGCCCCTGAGCTAAATTGATAACCAAATCTGCCATCGAGGGCTATGGCCTCAAGGATTCCATTATTGTTGATGTCTTCAAAATCAAAACAAGCGTTAAAGCGATGGGGGTTTTCTCTATCTACGTCGGAGATGTTCAAATTGGTAGCGTTAATTCGGGTGGCGCCAGAGGAAATATTATCGTCGAAAACCATCATATTGTTCACCATGCAGTTGTTGAAACCATTGCCATAGGTAACGTAGTCAATTAATAGAGAGGGATTTTGTTGATGGTATAGGGGTAAAAGACTAACGGTGATGCTGGTGGAAATGCCTATAAATTCATCAATGGCAATGATATGATTTCTTCCTTGGTTATCTAATACTTCAATGCGGGAGTTATTTTTATTATTCCCAACATCAAATGTGAGGCGATAGGTATTAGAGTTGTGGGTTATTTCTTCTTCAAATTGGCAACCATTCGCACCATTGGGAAAGACACTAAAAAGCGATTTATGGTGGGAGTTATTGGTGATGGTACATTCTTCTATTTCTCGATATTCTTGGGCTAGGGTGGATTTCCCGAACAGCAGAAGGGCAAGAAGGTTATAAAATAGTATTTGTGAGCATAAAGCTATAGGTCTGTTCATAGTCAATGGTTTTTGATGGTTGGACAAAATCTCTTTTTTTACTTGTTTTTAATAATCTCGGGTAAAATTAGATGGTAAATGAAAGTATTATGTTAATTTTAATAGTTAGGAAAAAATTATGTCTAGTGTAAGTTATTTAATTGTTAATACCGTTGTTAATTTTATTCAATTATATTTGGTATTAATTTTTGTAAGAATTTTGTTGAGTTGGTTTCAAACGGCTGAATGGGCAGGAAAGGTTATTTCTTTTGTAGCTCCTATTACAGATCCTTATCTTAATATTTTTCGTTCTGTTATACCCCCTTTAGGAGGTATTGATTTTTCGGCTATTTTAGCTATTTTTGTGTTGCAGTTAATCCCTGGACTTTTAACTTCTTTGGTACGCACTGGGGGCGGTTTCTAGGTTAGAAGGAAGGATAAACACTACTAGAAAAGCCTGTGGCTTTAAACTGTTTGAGTTTAAGGGGGGTGGGTTGATTTGAGGGAACACTGATTCTCAGTTCAAATTCGCTCACTCCGGGGGGAACTTCGGGTAATGCTCCTAGGCGGGTTCGGTTTTGTAGGGCTGGTTCGTTGTTGGCATCATATACTCTACCAAATACGTCGGCATCATAGAGGGTTTTTCCTGATGTATTGTTGGTTTTTCCTGTGATGAGGTAGCAGGTGGCGGGTAAGGCACTTCCTCCGCTGGTAACGCTTCCTTCTCCGACTCCTTCGGGACAGTCTTTGTAACCAATATCTGTTATTTTTATCTGGATTAGGGCTTGGACTGGACTAGGGGCGATCGCACTTATCCCTAAACAAAAGATAGTAACGGTGAGAATAATAAAAAGTTTTTTCAACATAAATTTTTTTTTTAATAAAAATCAAGATCCATTTCATAATAACTCTAGTTCGGGATTAAATTTTTGGCGTTGGTGAATTAAGGTATGATTTTTTGTTTAGTTCGCCAATGGACAATAATAATAGTTCTAGTATTAGATATTTGCTGTAGTTCAATAATGTTGCATACCAAAAATAGGCAACACTAAATTTTTAAATCCAATAAGCCATCTTCTTTTAGTTTGGGGTTAAAACGCACTTCAAAGTTTACTCCCCGCCCATGCAACTGATTTTTGATCACTTCTTCGTATCTACGGGCTACTTTTTTAAGAAGTTTAATTTTTCCTAATTCATCCGATGAGTTATACTGCTGTTTATCTTCATCTGTCATGGTGGTTTTCGTGTCAATGGGCTGATTCCATAAACTCTCATCTTCTCCATTCCCTGAAGGGGTAGAGCCATTTTCTTCTAGCCACTTTTGCTTAATCTCTTCAAGAATACTACGACTAGGACGATCAATTATGTAATATTTCAACCAAAAACACTTCTGGGGTTGTCTGATCAAATGTTGCTTTAAACTCAATAACAAATTGCGAGAGTAGCCGATATATTCTAGTTTTTTATCATTATTAAAAATAGCATATAATCCTATTTTTCCTGTTAATTCATCATTAATATATCCTTCCTCATTCAAATAAGAGATATACGGTATATTACTTAAGGTACTTTGTTCTATATTATTAGTCATTTTTTAAAATTTAATAAAAAATCAGCTTTCAGTTTCATAAAATAAAAATATAAAACCAAAAACTGATTTATGGTGACAAAAAATATTACTTATTAATTTGAGAAGCAATATCTTTAAAAAGTTTAAGACTACCCCCGGGGCGACGACGAGCTTGGGGAATATCATTACTGATATATTGCCCTGCAAAAGTTACACTTTCTTCTGAGGGGGTACTACCATTATCTGCATTAGGGGTACTATAATTTTTAATAGCTTTTACCCATTCTGGTTGATCGCTGTAGCTGTTGACCTCAGGTTTGGGGGCAGGGGTAGAGGATGGTTTTTTTTGCCCTTGGGGTTGATTATTTTCGGGGGGTTTTTCTGAGGATTTCACTGTGGGAGTTTCGGGGGCTTGATCGGCTACTTCAACTTCTAAAAAGTATTTAGGTTGACTTTTTTTGCCTGACAAAATCTTTTTTAATACCATGATTGCGTAAGTTATATTCGGTTAGAAATGAATGATTTATTTATGATTTAAGGATATTTCACCCCATACCTAAAAATATATCAGAATATGTCACTATCTACAATTTATTAATGATATTTATTCGCTATTTTATGTACACTTCAGGGCGTTGGTATTATGAGTAATTATACGCATATATTGTCCTTAAAAGTGACCGCAGATTTGCCATGGAGAGTAAGATTATTATTGACAATAAATCAGGGGTAATTGATAATAAACAGGAGATAAAAAAGGGGCAAATTAGGAGCTATCTTGATATGAGTTTTGGTGACGAGGTCAAAGTTGTATTGGTGGAACCTGCGGGAGATCGTAATATTGGTTCCATTGCACGGGTAATGAAGAATATGGGTTTAACTCGTTTGGTGTTGGTGAATCCTCAGTGTGATCATTTATCCGAGGATGGGAGGGTGATGGCGGTTCATGCTTCCGATATTTTGGAGGGGGCTTTGGTGGTGGAATCTTTACCCGATGCCCTGAAAGGTTGTCAAAGGGCGATCGCCACTACTGCCCGTCCGAGGGGAATTCCTACGAAACTAGAAACCCCTAGGGAAGCTTTACAATGGTTAATTGAGAAAAATATTTCCTCCGCTCTAATTTTTGGTCCTGAAGATAGGGGATTAAGTAACCAAGAATTGAGCTATGCCCAGCGTTTTATCTGTATTCCTAGTAATCCAGAATACCCATCCCTCAACCTTGCCCAAGCCGTGGGGGTATGTGCCTATGAACTATATCAATATTACCATTCCCAAACCAGCCCCGAACCTGGGGAACAAGCCCCCGAATTAGCGTCCCTGGAGGCGCTCGAAGGATACTATCAACACCTAGAATCTGTTTTACTAAAAATTAACTATCTTTATCCCCACACCGCCGCCACCAAAATGGAAAAGTTCCGTCGCTTGATGAACAGAACAAAACTACAACCCCAGGAAGTAGCTATGCTGAGGGGAATATTACGCCAAGCCGAATGGGCTATCAAAGAGCATCCCAAAAACTAAGAAAAAAAACCGACATCGCTGTCGGTAAAATCTTTGTTGTCATATAATCTTGAGGAAACCTTTGTAACGATTATCCAAGTCGTCTTTAGATTTCTTTACATTTAATTGTAACAAAAAGTACATATTTTGCCAATGTTGTTGTCATCGTTTCCTCAAAATTGTTCATGGTAAACAAAAGAAAGTTAACCCATATTATTCTCAGGATCTAAAGTTACCGTAGCAGAAGGGGTGGAAACCAAATCTTCTTTCGATTTAACATTTCTAGATCTATTAACGGTCAAAGATTTATCATCAGGACTAACAATTCCCCCAGAAATTAAGACCTTAAAAGCATCTTCGATGGAGATAGGAACAGTTTTAACCTCATCTTCTGGAACAATTACATACCAGCCAGAAGTAGGATTCGGGGTAGTGGGGACAAATACACTGAGCATGGTTTCAGAAAAATTAGTCTGGATAATGCTACTAACTTTGCCCGTAACAAATCCCATGGTCCATAAACCCTTGCGGGGATATTCAACTAATACTACCCGACGAAATTTCGTTTGGGAGTCTTGAAATAGAGTTTCCAGAATTTGCTTTAAGGTTTTATAAACCGAACCAGCCAAGGGAATAGCCTGAAGGATTTGCTCCCCCACATCGAGCAACCAACGCCCTGCGATGTTACGAGCCATCAAGCCGATGATCATAATAAATACGAGGGGAACGGTTAAACCGACGGCAAAATTGAGAAAATCGGTCAATAGGGGGTTAAATCCATCAAAAGGGTTAATTTGCTTCGGTATTCTGGTAAGAAATTTAATCGCCCAGTTAGCCATTAAATAGCTCAACCAGATAGTGGCGGCTAGGGGAATGACCACCAATAAACCAGCGATTAAATCATTTTTTAAGTCTTGTTTTATGCGTTCTAACACAAACTACCTACTTATTTTTTGAGGGTTATTTATAAATGATGGTATGAATCCATTATTGATCTACCATTATCTACCCTTGTTTATTTAGTGTCAACTAGAGGGAGGTTTCGGAGTTCCATACATAGAGCCTTTGATACCGAGCCAACCTAAAGCTATATAACCCACGGATAACATAAAACTATTAATTCCTGTTCTCAGGGTTTGTCTTAGGGCTTGGGTTTGTGCGTTTTGTTTTTCTTGTCTTTGTACTTCCCTTAGTTCGGTTTGTAGGCGAGTTCTGGTTTCTTCTAATCTGTTGTCTAATTCTTCGGGGCTTTGGGATAG
The DNA here is from genome assembly GCF_054166785.1 of Cyanobacterium sp. NCBI lineage: Bacteria > Bacillati > Cyanobacteriota > Cyanophyceae > Chroococcales > Geminocystaceae > Cyanobacterium > Cyanobacterium sp. The sequence goes on along the minus strand of NZ_JBSZCP010000027.1, from coordinate 38,005 downwards.
TTCTAGGAGTTGTTGTAGTTGATCTCTTTGGGAGGTGATGGCTTGTAATTCTTGGGGGTTTAGTTGTTGTCCTTGAATATTGCCTCCGCTATTAATCACTTGATTTCTTTGTTCAATCTCTGATTGGAGTTGTTGTGGGTTACGGGCGATCGCATCTAACTGTTCAATAAACCCTTGAATTTCTTCCTCCTGAGCCGATGCTCTTTGGTCAATTTCTTGAATAAACTGGGCGCTAACGTTACTGATATTACTCAAATGAATGGGTACAATCAACAAGAAAAGCAATCCTAACAGACTAGAGATAATAAAAACAGGTAATCTCACCGCCTTTGAAGGGGGAGCAGCATTAGGAGTGTTATCAGTTATCCACCATCCAAGGATTAATAAAACCACCGCCAATAAGGGAACAACCCCTCGATCTACGATGGTATTAGCAAAATTAATTTGCCAGTTTCTATCTGCTAGTTGTAAAGGAATAGCTAGAAATAGGTAATCAATGAGGGCGGAAACAAAAATAATAACCCCCACTAATTTCAACCCCAAAGATGTAAAATTCGTAGTAATTTTCATAAAGTTTTATCTAAGTATTTTTTAAATTAGCTAATACTATCATGACAGAGTTGCAACTGCCATGAAATCAAAACCAAATATGTATTTATCGTGTTGCTTGTTTTGGTTATACAACATCACTGAACTAGAGCAAATATATAATACTAGAACTATTATTACTATTGCCCATTGCCGAACCAAACTAAAAATCATACCTTAATTCACCAACGCCTTATTTATTAGTAACCCCAAGGCTTAGTAATTTGAGAGGAACGAAATTTTGCTAAATCAGGAGGATTTCTTTAAAATCTTGATGTCACAGCCGTTTACTCTCCATGGTAAAAAAAAATTAGCAAAAAAAGAACAATCCTTGATATATTTGCTAATATTAGTAAGTCCAATTTTAATCGAGAATAGATGTATGTTAGCTCCTGATAGACCTTCTCCACGGAAACCATTGAGTTCTATTAAACAGAGGAATTATGTAAGTTGTCAATCTGTGACTTATTATAGGGAGAATAACCTACCGAATAAAAGGGTCAGAAGTCGTAAACAGCAGGAAGTTAACCCCGTTGTTATTACCCCAAAAAAAGTTCAAATTCCTTTTTGGTTAAATTTTTTTAACTTTATTACTAATACATTCAGCGGTTTCTCGATTATCACCGTCATAGGTTGTTTTGTGGTTTATGGCTTGACGGTGTCAGCCCCTAGTGAATGGACAAAAAGATATAGAAGTTTGCAGGAGTTGCAAAAAAGAGAAAGACAACTTACTTTTAATAATGAAGTAATAAAAAATCAATTAGCCCAAGAGGCTAGGGAAGCTAACTCAGGGTTAGTTACTCCTGATTTAAGTCAGACCCCTGTTTTTTTACCTCAAACCGATGTAAAACCTTTGGATAAGGAATTGCCTGTGACTTCTTCTCCTAAAAGGATTGAACCTATTTTTCCCATCGCCTATTAGTTTTTTTATATGGTGTAATGAAGTTTTTGAAGCCTAATTTTTCCAATGCCCTTGATTCCCCTGCTTTTAAGAAAAAAAAATCTCGTCAAGTTAGTTCTGGTAAGGTAAAAAAAAGAACCTCGACTCAACGAAAATCTTGGGGAGGTTTAGTCAGAATTATCTTAGTTTGGCTCGTGTTGATCATGGGTATGGTGGGTATTGGTTATCGACTTTACCATTTGCAAATAGTTAAGGGTGAAGAGTTTTTTAACAGGGCTCAAGGTCAGCAAAAGACAAATTTAAGGCGTTATATTCCTCGACGTTCCATTGTGGATAGGGAAGGTCGTGTATTGGCTTCAGATCAGTTAGTGTATGATGTGTATGCCCATCGACTGTTGCTAGAGGAAAGTATTGAGGATGTGGCGAGAAAGCTGGGGGAAGTTCTTCCTGAGTTGGATGTTAATGGTTTAATTCAAAGGATTAATAATCAACAGACTGGGGTAATAGTTGCTCGTAATTTAACGGAAAATCAGGCTGATCGAGTCAGGGCTTTAAGAATTATTGGGGTTGATTTGGATCAGCGTTATGGTCGTTTTTATCCCCAAGATGATTTGTGGGCGGATGTAATCGGTTATGTGGATATGGATCATAATGGTCAGGCAGGGGTTGAGCATAGCCAGGGAGAGTTGTTACAGAGAGATTTATCATCCCCAGAGGTTCGAGGGATGCTGAGGGTGACCAGAAATGCGCTGGGTTCAATTATCCCTGCTAGTTTACCTGATAAGGCGATTTATTTAGATGATCTTAGTTTGAAGTTGACGGTGGATTCTCGTTTGCAACGGGCTGTGCGCGATCGCCTTCGGGTACAAATGGAGCAATTTAAGGCAAAGAAAGGAGCGGTAATTGTGTTGGATGCCCATACGGGAAGTATTTTAGCCCTTGCCTGTGAGCCTACCTATAATCCTAATCGTTATTTTGCCTATGATTTTGCTCTGTTTAAAAATTGGTCGGTGACGGATACCTATGAACCTGGTTCTACTTTTAAACCCATTAACGTGGCGATCGCCCTTGATGAGGGAGTTATTAACCCCAATTCCTATGTATCAGATCCAGCCCAAGTTACGGTGGACGGCTGGCCCATTGCCAATGCTTCCCGTACGGGGTTAGGAAGGGTAAGTATTACGAGGGCGATGGATGTATCTAGTAATACCGCCATGATTGATATTATGCGTCGTATTCCCCGAGCACGTTATTTCGAGAGATTAGAGGAGTTGGGCATCAATCAGCGTATGGGTTTAGATTTACCCTTTGAGGGGGTAGGTTTCCTCAAGTCCAAGGAGGTATTTACCGCCAGAGATATTGAAATGGCCGTATCTTCTTTTGGTCAGGGTTTATCCCTCACTCCTATGAAACTGGTACAACTTACAGGGGCGCTCGCCAATGGTGGCAAATTAATTACTCCCCATGTGGTAGAAGGATTGGTAGATGCCAATGGAGAAATCCAAGTATATCCAGACATAGAAGAAACTCAGGTATTCCAAGAAAGCTCCGCCTATGCGGTGGTCAAAATGATGGAGTCGGTGGTGGAAAATGGTACGGGAAAAGTAGCTCAAATAGAAGGCTATAAGGTGGGTGGAAAAACAGGCACCGCCCAAAAACATGACGGTAGAGGACGATATTCTGCCACGGCGCGCATTACTAGCTTTGTCAGTGTTTTACCCACCGATAACCCCCGTTATGTAGTCTTAGCTGTCATCGATGAGCCCCAAGGAGATAGTCTGTTTGGCTCCACCGTGGCCGCCCCCATCGTCACCGATGTGATGAAATCCTTAATCCGTATCCGAGGCATCCCCCCTAGTAACTAAAGACTAATCCACTGTGCAATGACGGGAGGTACGGGCAAAAGAATGGCAATGAGTAATAGTAAAGACATTAAACCCAAAAAATCCCTCGTATTATCTAATTCTGTCACATCATTGAGCGCTGGTTGATCGGCAATGGGCATAAAAATTAAAATTATCGCCCACAACAAAAACTCAGGACGGATAAAAGCAAGGAGAATCACCAATAAACGGGCAATTTGTCCTATGACCACGGCCTTTCCTTGTCCAAACATGGCATGGACGATGTGACCTCCATCTAGTTGCCCCACGGGCATCAAATTTAGGGCGGTAACGATTAAACCGATGTAACCAGCTACGGCAATGGGATGTAGTGCTATGGCATCCCCTGCCCCTAATCCTGAGCCAAAAATTATTTTACTAATAACACCAAAAATTAAAGAAAAGCGGGGATCTAGTGCGTTAAAGTCCAACATACTTGAAGTTTCGCCCATGGGTACTACCCTAGAAAAAATTAAACCCCATACTAATACGGGAATGGTAACTAAAAATCCCCCCAAGGGTCCGGCTAATGCCACATCAAATACGGCTTTGCGGTTTGGCATGGGGGACTTGATGGAGATAAATGCACCAAATGTGCCGAGGAAAAAGGGCAGGGGTATAAAGTAGGGGAGGGTGGTTTTGATGCGATAAAAAACGGCAAATAAATAATGGCTTAATTCATGGACTCCTAATATTGCTAGTAAGCCTATGCTATAGGGTAAACCTTGTAATACTAAGCTAAAATTATTTTCTAATTCTTCTACGGTTACTCCACTTATTTCGGCGCCTATAATAGTTGTGGTGACTAAGGTTAACAGTAAAAGTGCGATCGCCGTTAGGGGTTTAGTTAATTTTTCGGGGGCTTGTTTCGCTTTATTTTCCTCAGAATAGGGGTTAGGTACGAGGGCAAAAAACGGTTTACCCTGCATGGTTTCCTGAAAAACCAATAAAAATCGGTCATTAAATACCCTTTCTAAATTCTTTTTTACCGTAGGATAGGCTTTTTCTGGCTCGGTGCGCAACTTGCCCACACAAACGATGGCTTGGGGTAAATAGTCAATTTTTTGTAGATAATAAACCCCCCAAGGGAAACAATCTTTCAGGGCTTTTTCTTCCTCCGCATTGATAGGGCGTGAAGATTTTTTTTGATTGATAAAAGATAAATTATCAGGATTAAAATTGGGAGAATCTTGATTAGTCATAGAATTGAGAGGTTTTTGTAACGGAGAATCTGTTTTTTTTCCTTCTTGTTGCTTTGGCTTCCCTTTTTGTATTAACCAAATGTAAATAATCGGTGAAATAATGAGGGGGATATAGATTAGGAGGGCAGGGGGGTTACTTTCCCCGGGGTTCAAAACTTGCCATATCAACCAGACAAAGCTAGGAATCATCAAAGCTAACCACAATAGCAAAGGGGAAGTATTTGTGATCTTTGTGACGGTGCGATTGATGACAAAGTAAACAAAAATACTTAATAATAGAAAAAGAACAATTGATTCCATTTTTTACCTACAATAACAAGTCTATCCTGATTGTTTAGGATAACTCCATATAACTACAACATGGCAATGACCACATCCAGAGGACTATTTAACCGATAAAGATGACCCCTATTCATAATTCTACAGAAAAAAACCAGCAAACGGCGAAAATATCAGCTCCCAAAGCACCTAAATTAATTTTAGAAAATATCTGGGCTTTTCCACCTAACCGAGATATTTTGGGGGGTACATCCTATTTTATCCTTAGCCCTACGGGAAATATTCTCATCGATTGTCCTCCTTGGCATCCCCAAACCATCGAATTTTGTCATCAACAAGGGGGGGTAAAGTATCTATTTATCACTAATCGAGACGGTATTAGTAAGCACATTGGTAAAATAAAGCAGGAGTTTGACTGTCAACTAATTTCCCAAGAGCAAGAGGTATATTTACTACCGAACTTGGATGCCCTTTCTTTTGCGGATGAATACCAGTTAACCGATGATTGTAAATTGATTTGGACATCGGGTTATTCTCCCGGTTCAGCTTGTTTATACTATCAAGGTAATGGAGGGGTACTGTTTACAGGAAGACATTTATTGCCCACCAAAGATGGTAAAGTTGCTCCTTTGAAGTTGAAAAAAACCTTTCATTGGCGCCGACAAATGCTAAATGCTCAAACGGTTTTTGACAAAATCCCCCCTTTAAGTTACGTTTGCCCGGGGGCAAGTACAGGCTATCTGAGGGGGCGTGGTTACGTTACTGTTTAGGGAGCGCAACTTAGGCGAAGAAAGTCGGCTCGAATCCATCCTCTCGCACCACTTTTAGGGAAACCTACCTTATACCATAGTTTTCCTGTGCTATCTTGGGCATAGTCTCCAAATTGGCGATCGCCCTCTAAAATATAAACGAAGTCTCCTACTAATCCATAACCTCTGGTATTGTACTGAGTACCCGGGCCTGAGCGTAAATTAATTTTCGTGGCATTAGAAGAAGCCGTCAAATTAGCATAACAGGTAGATCGTTCATTGGTAAATTCGTACTGGGCGATCGCACGGTCAGGTTTTGCCACCATCACCCCCGTGGCAAGGACAAGTAAAATAGATATGGTCTTGATCATATTTGTTCCATGTTCCTCCCAGAAATTTTCTGAGCATTTAAAATAATCATTTAATAATATCCAAATTTTGCTCAGTGGAACTGAAACTATTTATTTTCCTGTTAACTATTCGTTGAATAATTGGTGTAAGATCAAGGTATAGTGCTTTTCAATGATTGATATTTAATAGAATAAATGCAACTGTTTGAGCAGAAAAAAGAAGATCATAGCGAAGAAGAGTCAAGCTCAATAAAAGATGAGGAAGGCTCTATGCAAATAGTAAATAAAAATGGCTTTATTAGTGTTCTTAAAAACACCGATTTTTTAAATTTATGGCTAGGGCAAGTTTTCTCTCAATTAGCAGATAAAATATACCTAGTTTTAATGATTGCAATTATTAGCAATGATTTTCACCGAGATGGTCAAGCTATTAGTAGCTGGGTATCTGGAATTATGATTGCCTTTACCATTCCCGCAATTTTATTTGGATCATTAGCAGGGGTATATGTAGATCGTTGGTCAAAAAAACTGGTTTTAGTTGTCTCTAATTTAGGGCGAGGATTATTAGTTTTTATAATTCCTTTTTTCGTTTATCAACAAAGTTTAGGGGCCGGATGGTTTAACCTACCTTGGGAATTTTGGTTATTATTATCCATCACCTTTCTTGTTTCTACCTTAACCCAATTTTTTGCGCCCGCCGAACAGTCTTCCATTCCCTTAATCGTTAAAAAAGGTAATTTATTGGCGGCAAACTCCCTCTACACCACCACCATGATGGTAATGTTAATCATCGGTTTTGCCATTGGAAATCCCCTCTTAGAATTGGTGAGTAGTTGGGGTGATAATTTCTCCTTTGACTACGGAAGAGAATTATTAGTCGGGGGAGGATACACCATGGCCGGTTTAATACTCATGGTAGTAAATACCAAAGAAAGGGAACAAGATAGACAAACCCAAGAAAATCATGTTTTTCAAGATATTAAAGATGGTCTAATTTATCTACAAAAAAATCATCGGGTGCGTAATGCCCTATTCCAGTTAATTATTCTTTTCTCTATCTTTGCCGCCCTCGCCGTATTAGCCGTAAGTGTAGCCGAAACCATTCCGGGCATGGAAGCCGAAGAATTTGGTTATTTACTAGCCGCCGCAGGGGTAGGTATTGCCGTAGGTGCTGCCTTTGTTACCCAGCAAGGAAAATCGATTAGTCATGGTAAGCTCAGTTTTTATGGCTCCATTGGCATGGCGATCGCCCTTATGGGGTTATCATTTTCCACAGGTAATCTGGCCAGTGCTTTGTTAATGATAGCCATAGTCGGAGGATTTGCCGCCCTAATCGGAGTACCCATGCAAACCACCATCCAAGCCGAAACCCCCCCAGACATGAGAGGAAAAGTCTTTGGGCTACAAAATAACGCCGTCAACATTGCCCTTTCCCTACCCCTGGCCCTCGCAGGAGTCGCCGAGACACTATTGGGTTTACAAGGAGTCTTAATAATCTTGGCATTATCCTCCGTGGGAGGAGGAGTTTTAACATCCCTTCTTACCCTCAAAAAATAACCGAGGGAAAATCTTTGAACGGGGAACTAAAAAATAACTAAATCCATCATAACTAACAACTAGGGCATTACTTTTTTGGCTATCCCATAATTAAAACCACTGAAAAAGTTTTAGTAAATTCTTTAAACATGCCCCTTCGTTAGAAATGGGATTATGGTGGACAATTTTTACCCGCAAAATTATCATGTCATCCCCAAACCTATTAAAGCCAAAATATTATTATTTTTTATCAATTATGATTAGTAAAATTAACAGTTTATCAAAAGTTAAATTATCAACCAGCAAAATTATTTTAGTGCTAGGTTTAAGTACCTTTGGCATTCTAGCAGGGCTAACCCCCGAATATAACACCCAATCTAATAACATTAAAATTAGCAATCAAGCTTTTGCCCAAAACTTCTCCGATGCTGAATTAACTAGATATGCCCAAGCCGCCGTAGAAATCGAAAGATTAAGACGCTCAACTTTTACTAATATTGAAAACATCGTGGGACAACAAAGAAGCAGTCAACTCGCTTGTAATCAAAAAGACTCCATTAATGATTTACCTGGTAACGCCCGCACATTAATGAATGATTTTTGTCAAAATTCAGAGGTTATCGTTAGACGTAATGGGTTAAGTATGAACCAATTTAACCAAATTACTCAACAGGTTAGACAAAGCGAAGAATTGAGAAATAGATTAAGGGAAATTACCCGACAACTATAATCTAACCATCTTTTTGTGCTTTTTGTACTGAGTTAGATTTATAAATCGTACTTTATATTTACTGTTTTTGGCAATGGGCTTAAGCCCATTGTTCGCTTTATTAGTAAACTTTTTTTACGACAAATCGGTGAAAAGCCCCTGCCTTTAAGTATTAGGACTGTCCATAGAAGTTGCTGAAAAATTATTTGCCCAAATATCTTAATCTGGTGTAGCCTAACTGCCATCCCCTATTCCCTCATTAATCAAATTGAAAATAATACATCAGATGATAAACAAAGTCGGGGGGTAAGGATAATCTTTGTTGTAAGTGGGGGAGATTGCGATATTTGCCCCCTTGTTCTCGATTTTTAACAATTTCAAAGGCAACGTCATGATCAAGGTTTGGGATGGCTTGTAATTGCTCTAGGGTAGCCGTATTCGGATTTATCTTGGGGGGGGCATGGAAACTATTTTGGTCATAATAGGAAAAATTGAGCAATGGTTGCCAAAGGGCTATTTTTGTCATAGAGATACCCAAAGCCGCTGCTAAATCCTCCATACATAGTATTTGAATGCCCGAATTATTCATTTCTACAAGGGTACGGGCTTGGGTGATGGAGATACCGGGTAGCCTTAGCCAATCATCTACACAGGCTTGATTTACGTCGATGGAGATGCCTAATTTTGCCCCCACCCTAATTTCAGTCACACTTTGGAAACGATAATAGGGATTTTTCTCTATTTTACGGGCGATCGCCCTTTCTCGCCAGTCTAGTTTAATCATTTATTTGTTGCAAATTATTACAAAATCGTGCCACAGTGCCTATATTAGGGCAAATTAAATAGTAATTTAGCTTAATTTTATCAATTTGTATTGTACAAAAGGAGTTTTTTATGCCTATTTCTGATACTCAAGTTTTCGTTGCTTTAGCCATTGCTTTAGTACCTGCTATTTTAGCTTTCCGTCTATCCACGGAATTATATAAATAATTCCCTATCCCCTCTTGAGAAGGGGGGATTTTTAACTACCCTTTGCCCATCTTCACTTTTCCACGAAGCCCTATTCATGCAACTTTTTTCTTTCCAGACTCAAATTATGCTCTAGTTGTTGTAACTCCTCCCTACGGGTTTCCATTTCTAACTTAATTCGAGTTAAATCTTGACTTTCTAGGGTTAACTCCTGCCTCCATTTTTCAATTCTTGCTTGTTCTTCTAATAAAAAATCTGAGCTTTTTTCCTCCTTATTATTAATAAAATCTCTGATAACATTTAATACCCAATCTTTAGCATCTCGATAACGTATAATTTCTTTTTTTTCATTGACTTCTACTAATAATAATACTGCCTTAGATAAATTGTTATCCTCTGGAAGTGGGATATATTCTTCACTACAAAAGGACCAACGATTTATCGATTCCTCACTGGCTAGTAAATAAAGTTCTAATTTTTGAGAGATATTGTTTTCGACTACTTGGGCTAAATATAACATTGTAAAAAAACTATTTTTTTGTAAAAAGAAGGAAAAAAGGTTTTAAATAACGTATGAAATACTAGCCCAAAAAGTTTTGGTTATTGTAATAAAGCTAGTCTATTTTGCAAAATTTGTAATTGAGTTTTAGCTTCATCCAAATTATCCTGAGCATTTTTGATAATTTCGGGGGGGGCTTTTTGAGTAAATTTAGGATTATTTAAACGTCCTTCAAGGGATTTTACCTCTCCTTCGATTTTACCCATTTTTTTAGTTAATTTTGCGGTTAATTTATCCACATCGATGACTCCTTCTAGGGGAATCAAGACTTGAATGGTACCAACCACCGAGGCGATCGCCTTTGGCACTTCTTGGGTTAAACTATCTATGATGGAGAGATTGTTTACTTTCGCTAAACCTTCGATGTAGGGGCGAGTATTTTCCAAAATCTTTCTTTCCTCCTCACTATCAGACTGAAGAATCACAGAAACTTGGGCACCCGGTTTAATTTCCGCCTCGGCGCGTAGATTACGGATGGCGCGGATAGTTTCAAAGAGTAATGTAAAACTGGTTTCTAAATCCTCAGAAATTAGACTATCCATGGTGATGGGGGCAACGGTATCCCCTGCACTAGATTGTAAGGAAGCAATCACATTTTTCGAGCCAAAAATCTCTTGTTTTAAACCACTCAAACGTTTTAAAGTTTCTTTTCTGGTGTCCACAAAAACTAAGTTGCGATAGATAAACCAACCAGAATAAGTTAAACCGACTAACCTGAGTAAAGGGGCGAGAAGGGGAAACTCATAGATAGCATTAGAAACAGACACGAGTAACTGTAAAACCACAAGGGTTAAAAAGATGATTAATAACAAGCTCAAGGGTTGCTTATATTTCCTAATGATAGAACTAAATTGATCAGGTAATTGATCTAATAATCCCATCAACTGATTACCCAATCTCACAATGGTGGGGTTATCGGTGGAAAATTCTTCAGAATCACTTAAATCAATAATTAATTCTTCATTGGTGGTGTTTACCGCTACCACGGAAGACAAAGTTAATAATTCATCCACCACGGGATAAGACTGGAGGGCAAGACTACCTTCTTCGGTTTGGGTGAGGGTGTGCCAAATTTCTTCGGTGATGTGGGGCATGAAAGGATGTAATAATTTGAGGATTCCTTCCAAGACATAGGCGAGGGTTTGTTGGGCAACTATGCGCGAAGGAGAATCAGCATCCTGTCTAAGACGGGTTTTTACTAACTCAATATACCAGTCGCAAAAATCACCCCAAATAAATTCATATAATCCCTTAGCCGCTTCCCCTAAACCATAATTTTCTAAATATTCGTCGGTTTGTTTAATGACTTGGTTAAAGCGAGATAATATCCATTTATCACTCATTTCCCATGAAGATAGGGAAGGATTACCCAATTGGGCGGGGGTTTTACCATCCAAATTCATCAACACAAATCGGGCAGCATTCCATAGTTTATTGGCGAAGTTGCGGGATGCTTCCACGGATTCCGATTCGTCGGTATCACGGTTATATTGTAAGCTGATGTCTTGCCCTGCCCCTGCCACTTCACGGATAAGGGTATAACGGAGGGCATCGGTACCGTATTTATCACTTAATAGTAAAGGATCTATGCCATTATTGGCGGATTTAGACATTTTTTTGCCGTTTTCATCCCTTACCAAGCCGTGAATATATACATCTTTAAAAGGAATTTGCCCTGTGAAATGTTTTGACATCATTGTCATACGGGCTACCCAGAAAAAGATAATATCAAACCCTGTCACCATGGTAGCGTTAGGGTAATAGGTGGCTAAGTCTTCGGTTTCTTCGGGCCAACCCATGGTAGAAAATGGCCATAATCCTGAGGAAAACCAGGTATCGAGGACGTCGGGATCTTGAATTATTTTAGCATCTTCCCCGTAAAGGGCGATCGCCTTTAGTTGTGCATCCTCATCATCGTGGGCAACCACAAAGGGAGTATTATCCGTAATTTCCCCATTAGTTTCACTGATGACATACCAAGCGGGAATTTGATGCCCCCACCACAACTGACGAGAAATACACCAATCCTCAATTTTCACTAACCAATCACGATACACTTTTTCCCATCTTTCAGGTACAAAGAAAGGGGATTTATCATCGTCTAATTCCTTGAGGGCATCTTGGGCAAGGGGTTTAATTTTTACATACCATTGAGTAGATAACAAAGGCTCAACGGGTACTTTCCCTCGATCGCTATAGGGTACACTATGGCTATAGGCTTCTACTTTTACTAGGCATCCTGCCTCATCGATGGCCTTAACCACATTTTTTCTGGCTTCAAATCTATCTTGCCCTTGATATTCTCCCCCATTTTCATTAATGGAGCCGTCTTTGTTAAGAATATTTATGAAAGGAAGATCATGACGTTTCCCCATGGCAAAATCATTAGGGTCATGGGCTGGTGTCACTTTAACACATCCCGTGCCAAAGGTGGGATCTACATATTCATCGGCAATGATGGGGATTTCTCGCCCCACAAGGGGCAGGGTGAGAGTTTTTCCGATAATAGCAACATAGCGCTCATCTTTGGGGTTAACAGCCACTGCCGTGTCTCCTAGCATGGTTTCAGGGCGGGTGGTAGCTACTTCCACAAAACCACTGCCATCGGTAAGGGGATAACGAAAATGCCAAAGATTACCGTTTACTTCTTTATTTTCTACCTCTAAATCTGATACAGCGGATTGGGACTCTGGACACCAATTCACCATGTATTTTCCACGATAAATTAAGCCTTCTTCGTAGAGTTTCACAAAGGCTGTTTTTACGGATTCGGACAATTTTTCATCGAGGGTAAATCTTTGACGACTCCAATCGGCGGATAGCCCCATGCGTTTAAGTTGGTTATAGATAGCACCACCAGATTTTTCTCGCCATGCCCATGCCATTTGTAAAAACTTTTCTCTGCCTAAATCATCCCTAGTTTTACCTTTGGTTTTGAGTTGTTTTTCGATGATCGTCTGTACGGCAATACTAGCATGGTCGGTACCTGGCAAACAAAGGGTATTTTTCCCTTTCATGCGATTATAACGAACAAGAGTATCAATCAATGAGGTGTTGAAAGCATGGCCCATGTGTAATTTCCCTGTGACGTTGGGGGGGGGAATTACGATGGCGTAGGGTTCGCCTTTTTTTTCTGGATTTGCTTTGAATGTCTCGTTTTCTTCCCAATATTTTTGCCATTTTGCTTCTGTTTGTTGGGCTTCATACTGGGGGGGTAGGTTAATATCTGTACCACTCATTGATTTATTTCTCTCTGCTAGGTGCGATCGCACTTACTGATTAATCTTTTCTCTTTGTGTTGATTTTGCCATATCTTGAACACATAGGCAATGGGTAATGGATAGGTATAAAAAAGGTATCGCCCAATTTTTTTTGCCCCATGATATTGATATTTTTTCAGATTCAGAATAACAAGGGGTTTAAACCCCTTGCCCCTTAGACTAGATTAAGCAACGGCAGAAATGACATCAGAAAGGGGTTGCCAACGGAAGTAACGCTCTCCCCCTAACTCTAATACCACCTTAATTTTAGGTTCAATTTTACTCAAATTCGCTAAATATTCTTTCTCCTGACGGGATAAAACAAACCCTTCAATTATCCATAAAACTAATCCTTTGGAGTTAGGAGGTAAATTTTCTACCTGAGACAACGCCATCGGTGGTACAAAATAAGTAGGCCCTACAGAGCCTTCTTGCCCGATGTTTTTCTTGCCTAAATGGGCAGGGCGTACCCCATGGACACCCATTAAATATGCACTTAAATCCCCTAATCCTCGGGCAGAAAAATTCATAGTATGATAACCGTGGGTGCGTAATCTTCTTTGATAACGTCCCTCAAAACCTCCTTCTAGGGGAGCATATACTGCTAAGGCTCCTGTTTTTTCTAGGTCACGAATAAAGGTTTTTCCTGTGGTAAATAAAGGCATAATTTTTTTTGATTAGTTATTAATAATGTCATTTTTTAGCTAATCTGATTATAGTAGTCTCTGTATATGTTTGCTCATGATTTTCTTAATTCTTTTACACTTTTTGCAACCAAACCCACGGCGGATCATGGTATCCTAGATGTTTGAGAAAGTCTTGAAGCTGTTGATTTATGAGTATTTCTTCCCCCTTATCCCTTAATGGTCAAATTCGTAAATTTTCCCGTAAACTTTTAGCGGTAATAGCTGACTTAAGATTAGCTATTTTGTTACTATTGGCGATCGCACTTTTTAGCATATCAGGCACTGTCATAGAACAAAATCAAGGCTTGTCTTATTATCAAGAAAATTATCCAGAAAATCCAGCATTATGGGGTTTTTTAACATGGAAATTATTACTAAATATTGGCTTTGATCATGTTTATACTACATGGTGGTATGTTTCTATCTTGGTACTTTTTGGCACTAGCCTAATTGCCTGTACATTTCGCCGTCAACTTCCAGCCTTAAAAGCCGCTAAAATTTGGAAATATTACCGTCAACCAAGGGAATTTAATAAACTTGCCCTCAGTGCAGAATTATCTGTCAATGGCTTAACACAAATCAAAGATAACTTAACTAAAAAAGGATATAAAATCCATCAAGACAGTAATAGTTTATATGCCCAAAAAGGAATTATCGGCAGAGTAGGACCAATTATTGTTCATGTAGGCATGATCGTAATTTTATTAGGGGCAATTTGGGGAGCATTTACAGGTTTTTTCGCCCAAGAAATGATCGCCGAAGGACAAACCTTTACCATTAAAAATTTCATCGAAGCAGGGGCATTAACTAACCTTAAAAAACCTCAAGATTTTTCCATTAAAGTAAACGATTTTAGAATAGACTATACACCCCAAGGAGCAGTAGATCAATTTTATTCTGACCTTTCAGTAATAGATAAAGAAGGTAAGGAATTAGATCACAAAACCATTTTTGTTAATCAACCCCTAAGATATAAAGGAGTTACTTTTTATCAAACAAGTTGGGGCATTTCGGGGGTAAAAGTACAATTAAATAATAGTCCTATTTTTCAATTACCCATGGCAGAATTAAACACCGAAGGAAAAGGACGTATTTGGGGTACATGGATTCCCACTAGCCCTGATATGAGTAGTGGAGTATCTTTAATTACCAAAGACTTACAGGGTACTATGTTTATTTATGATATGTCGGGGCAGTTGGTGGGGGCTACTCGCCCGGGGATGCCTGTGGAGGTAAATGGCATTAACCTTAAGGTGTTGGACTTAATTGGCTCTACTGGGTTACAGATAAAGGCTGATCCAGGAGTACCTATAGTTTACCTTGGTTTTGCTCTTTTGATGATCGGCGTGGTCATGAGTTACGTTTCTTTTTCTCAGGTATGGGTATTGGAAAAAGATGACTCTACTTTTATTGGGGGGAAAACTAACCGCGCCCAAGTGACTTTTGAGCGAGAAATTTTTACAATTATTGATTCTTTATAATCATTTATCGGATATTAAGAGTAAATAGTGTGAAGTAAATAACAAGTAAGGGGAAGTCAATCACAGATAAGGAAAAGTCCATAGCAGGCAAGGGGCTTAAGCCCCTTGTTAAAATAAAATGCGGTGTTGCTTATTTTGGGGATGCAATATCATTAAAATACAGCAAATATATAATACTAAAACTATTATTACTATTGCTCATTGCCTATTGCCGAACTAAATTAAAAATCATACCTTAATTCACTAACGCCTAAAATGCTTGTATCGAAAATTTTAGACATAATTATCCAGCATAACTGTAATATTATTAAAAATAACACATTTTTTTGAACCAAGAACACAAAATAATCATCAAGGAGGAAAAATAGTTGTCTAACAATATTCGAGTGGCAATTTTAGGTGCAACGGGGGCGGTTGGTACAGAAATTATTAACCTATTAATTGAGCGTAACTTTCCCCTATCTGGGTTGAAACTCTTAGCTTCTAGCCGTTCAGCAGGAAAAACTATTGCGTTCAAAGATCAATCCTTAACCATAGAAGAAGTAACGGAAAACTCCTTTGATGATGTGGATATTGTCTTGGCTTCTGCCGGTGGTTCTACTTCTAAAAAGTGGGCAAGGGCGATCGTTGATGCGGGGGCGGTGATGATTGATAATTCTAGTGCTTTTCGCATGGACGACAATGTGCCTTTGGTAGTACCCGAAATTAATCCCCAAGATGCCCAAAAACATCAAGGTATTATCGCTAATCCTAACTGTACAACTATTTTAATGGGGGTTGCGATTTATCCTTTACATTTAATTCAACCCATTAAACGGATTATTGTATCCACCTATCAGTCTGCTAGTGGGGCAGGGGCGATGGCAATGGAGGAGGTGAAAAATCAAGCTCAAGCTATTCTGGATGGGCAAACCCCTAAACCTGAAATATTACCTTATCCCCTCGCTTTTAATTTATTTCCTCACAATTCCCCTATCCTCGATAATCATTACTGTGAGGAGGAGATGAAGATGGTTAATGAAACTAGAAAGATTTTTGGTGATAGCGGTATTCGCATTAGTGCTACTTGTATTCGTGTGCCTGTTTTACGAGCGCACTCGGAGGCGATTAATTTAGAGTTTGAACAACCTTTTGCGGTGGATGAGGCTAAAAAAGCTATTGGTGAGGCTGAGGGGGTAACTTTGGTGGATGATTGGGCAAATAATTATTTCCCTATGCCCATGGATGCGACGGGGAAGGATGATGTGTTGGTGGGCAGAATCCGTCAAGATATATCTAGCTCTAATAATATTGAGTTATGGTTATGCGGTGATCAAATTCGTAAGGGGGCTGCCCTTAATGCGGTACAAATTGCGGAGTTGTTAATGGAGAAAAACTGGCTTGGAAAGTAGTTGTTTTATTTTTTGCGGTGATTGTTGATTATTTCTATTTTTAGTTGATGGTTGGGGGTGGTGAGGGTTATCCATGATAGTAATACTACTCCTAGTGTACCTAATGCACTGGCTGAGGCGATCGCAAAGGTTATGACAATTTGATAACGCACGGCACTCAAAGGACTTGCTCCTGCTAAAATTTGACCAGTCATCATACCGGGTAAACTAACTACTCCCATCACCATCATGGAGTTAATAATGGGAATCATCCCTGTGGTAATGGCGGAGGTTACTTGTTGGTGGGTGGCTTCCCAACGGGTTGCACCCAAGGATAAAAGGGTTTCTACATGGTGACGATTTTTTACTAGGTTATCCATAAATCTATCTAAACCCAGGGATATGCCTGTGAGGGTATTTCCTAATATCATGCCTAGTAGGGGAATTAGATATTGAGGATCGTACCATGGTTCAACTCTAATAATCCCTGCTACGGATAAATTAGTAATCAAAAATGAGGATACTAAGACGGAAATTAAACTGCGCCAATAGATACTCGGGAATCTTCGGGAGGTGCGGTTGACGGCGGAAACCCCCGCTATTCCTGCCATTAAAAGTGCGATCGCCATTACTACCCAAGGATTCGATAGGTTAAATAACCACTCTAAAACATAGCCGATGAGTAGTAGTTGTATTACCATGCGCACGGAGGCGGTTAACAGGGATTTTTCTAACCCTAGTTTTAGGGCAAAGGATAAAATGATGTTGATGAGGATTAATAATACTGCCCCTCCTAACTGGACGTAGTTTAAGACTATGTAATTATTTTCCATGGTCAATTATCAGTTGTTGGTGGGTGACACGGGCAATTTGACTGTTATCATGACTTGTCCAAATACAAGCCCGTTGCGGTTTTTCCTGTAGCCAAAGGGCGATCGCACTTTCTACTTGATGGGTACTTTTGGTATCTAAAGAAGCGCTACATTCATCTAAAAGTAGTATGGTTGGCTCTAGTTGTAATGCTCTGATTAAAGCTACTATCTGCGTTTCTCCCCCCGATAAATTAGAGGCTGATTGTTCTAAAAAAGACGAGGGGCGCTCGAATAAATCTAATAAGTAATTGATTTTAGCAATATCAAAATGAAGATGTTTATGAATATTTAAACCATAGATCAATTTTAGATTATCCTCCACCGTACCTTCAAACATCACCGAGCGTTGATGCAAGTATATCACCTGAGAACGATAGGAAGGTATATCCCATGATGAGAGGGTTTTGTTTTGATAAATTATCTCCCCTTCCAATGGGCTGTTTAAATGGGCGATCGCCCTTAGTAGTACAGTTTTACCAGTTCCTGTCGCCCCCACCAAACCCAAACTTTCCCCAGAATGGAGGGAAAAGCATAGATTACGCCATAGCCAACGGGTGTGGATTTTTTGCCCTAAATTAATTCCCTCTAAAATTTTCGGCATTGCTTATTTTGGGTATGCAACATCATTGAAATACAGCAAATAGATAATACTAGAACTATTATTACCATTACTCATTGCCCATGGTTAGCTAAAATCAGCAACACCAATTAACTAAATACCCGATGTTGTAAACTAGGCATCTGTAAACGTACCTGCTGTAAACGTTGAGGGTTAATTTCACCAATGGCTACCCCAATTTGAGAGCCTGTACTGGCGATTATACTACCCCAAGGATCTACTATTACCGCATGACCATGGCTACAACGACGGGCGTAATGGTTGCCTGTTTGGGCAGGGGCTATTACGTAGCAGGTATTTTCAATGGCCCTTGCTTGTAATAATACTTGCCAATGGTCTTTACCAGTATAGGCGGTAAAAGCTGCAGGAATAAACATTACTTGCGCCCCTTGACGGGAGAGGTGACGAAATACTTCGGGAAAACGAACATCATAACAAATGGAAAGCCCTATTTTACCTAGGTTTTCGGTATCACAAACGGGGGGTAAAGTTTCCCCTGCCATAACGGTTTTGGATTCTTGATAGTTGTTGCCGTCGGGTACATTTACATCAAAGAGGTGGGCTTTGTGGTAACGCCCTAATTCTATACCGTTAGCATTTACCAACATAGCAGTATTATATGCCTTGGTGCGATCGCCCTGTAGAGGAGTAGGAAAACCACCCCCAAGGATAGTAACTTGAAAACGCTGGGCCATACGAATCAAAAACTTTTCGCTTTTGGTGGCAATGGTATTCACTTGGGCAATTTTTTCCTCATCCCTACCCAAAAAAGAGAAATTCTCAGGTAAGCCAATCAACTTTGCCCCCTGATTAACCGCTAATTCTATCAACTCTTCTGCCTGATTTAGATTTGCCTCCACATCAGGAGTGCTTGTCATGCAAACTGCCGCCGCCAAATATGATTTCATTTATACTTAAATCTAAAAAATTAACGTACCCAAACCCGTTTAACTAATAAATTCGAGATAACTTTGCTTTAAATTTTTAACCGCTAACTCATAAAATTGTTGACCATGTTCTGGTGTTGCTAAACTAGGATTTGATCCCATTCTACCATCAGGGTAGCACCTGCGAAAGTTACTCGCTCCATAAATGGGATGCCCTTTTGCCACGTCTTTTTCGAGGGGGGCAGACTTTATCATATCGGGGTAAACATACTGGGTGAGGGCGACTTCTGAGGGGGTAGCGTGGGAACCTTCTTGATCGCCGTACAATTCTTTTGCTAACATATATACATCCCGAATCATGAACCAATTCGCCACGGTACATTTTATATTTTCGTGGTTAGGGATACCGAGGGTGGCAAAATGATCGTAACATTCGGAAAAAGTCGCTTTTAGGGTGGCAATATTACCCCCATGACCATTGATAAAAAAGAAATGCTGAAATCCTGCTTTGGCGAGGGAAGTTAAGTAGTCTTTGATGTATAAAATCATGGTACTAGGGCGTAGGCTGATACTACCGGGGAAGGCGGTATGGTGCAATGCCATGCCTACGTTGATGGTGGGTGCTACCATGGCGGTGGTTTCTTTACCTACTCCATCGGCAATTTTTTCTGCACAGATGGCATCGGTGCCAATTAATCCTGTGGGCCCATGTTGTTCGGTGGAGCCGATGGGGATGATAATACCTTTAGATTGGGATAGGTATGTTTCTACTTCTTGCCAGGTGGATTGGTGTAATTGCATTTTTGGTTTATTTTGCTGGTTTATAACTATTGTAACTCTCTATTTTTGTTCAATTTCCACAGTAAACTAGAGCTAAAGTTAATTAATATGTGGGCGGTGATGGGTACTAATAGATTATCGGTGGCATAGGCACTATAACCTAGTATAAAACCAATGACGATCGCCCATAAAACATAGTCCCAATTTTGGGTATCGCTAAGGTGTAATACTCCAAATAATATACTAGAAAGGGCGATCGCACCATAACCATAACCAAAGGCGGGAATCATTACCCCCCTAAATAATAATTCTTCGCTCAACCCAGGTAACAAGCCCACCCAAATCAAATCGGGAAAGAGGAGAGGAGATACAATCAGAGTCATATATTTTTCGGCACTGATGCGATAGGAAGTCCAAACTCTGCTTAATACGGCACTGGCTAATAGTATTCCCATAGCCAATAAAATCCCCATAATTACCGCTGATAGATTGAATTGTACAGGAATAAGGGCGATCGATCCTGCCCTATGCCAAATCTGAGCAATCAACAGGAAAATAACCGCCGTTACCCCCATAAAAACTAAAATTTGAATACGACTTAAAGACTCTAAATTTTTCTGATTTTCACTCATTTTGAATATTGAAGTAATTTTGAAAAATAAAACTATTCTAAAATAACTATTCTGATAATTATCCCTTTTTTATCCATTTGTAACAATAAAAGACAATTTATGCAGAAAATAGTTAACTTAAGTTTACTTAAACCATAGTTTAAAATATTTAAATAGGAATCATCTGATATTATTTACCTTCAAAAATATATTCCTTTTAAGACTTTATTTACAAAAAAATATGCGTATTAATCATAATAAATAAAACAATATGGATTTAGTATTATAGGATCTTTCAAAATTTGGGCATACTAAAAGTAATGTACCTCCATCAATGGGATATGAGTAATATTCACAACATTGGGCTAGAAATAATGAAATTAATCGTTGCTCACAAATCAGAGGTAGAAACTTTAGTAGAAAAGCTCTTGGCGATCGCACAATAAGGAAAACCTGAATGACCAAAAATCAAGATATTATAGAACTATGGGAGAAAATACTAACTTATAAATTTACTAATTATTCTAAGAAGGAATTGGCAAAATGTTGATCCCATCCGACTTCAAAAAAACTCCTTAAATAACTAGAAACGGCGAACCTTAATCCTAGGTGCGATCGCACATCACTACTTCTAAATTGCTCTTAGCCTTTTCAATACAAAGGAACTAATCAAAAATAAAATCTTAAACTAAAAACCATGAAAAATAAAAAAATTCTATTAAAACTATTACAACAATCCTCTAATAAAGGTATCACCCTCACCGAGTTATTAGTGGCACTGGTAATTAGTGGTATCGTCTTAACTGCCACCGCCAGTGGTTTTGTTAATGTCTTACGGGCAAATCGGGGCGTGGAGTCAAAAAGTAATCAGCTAAGTAATTTAACAAGGGCTTTAACTTTTATACAGGAAGATATTAAACAGGGTATATCTGTTAGAAGGGTACAGAATAACACAGGAAACTGTACCAGTGGATCAACAGGAGTTGATTCGGATTGTTTAGCAATTAGACTTCCAGGCACAAATACAAATGAAATATATTATGGCTTTAAAGATATTAGTGGTGATTCTTCCGTATTTTTAAAGCCTGGTATTTTAAAAAGACAAGAATATAATTCTAGTGGTGCTATTTTAGTCCCAAATCAATCTACTGCTTGGGAGGAAGAATTTACAACAGTTGCTGATGGTTTAGAGGTCAATAAACCAAATTTTCACAGTGCACCTAATCCTGAGTGTCAAGACGGTGGTTTAGACTCAATTAACTGGAGTAGTAATGCTAATAATGTTCCTCATGGTGTCCAGAATACTGGGTTTCGTTTTTGTTTAGAGAGTGACGAGGATGATAATCGACTAGCTCGAATATTTTTATATGGTCACATTATCGACAGCGATACCCCCGCCAATGTAGATGTTGTAACCTTTGCTAGAAGCCAACCTTAAAACCCTTAATCTCAAAATAAAAAATATCAATATTTCTTAACAAAAGAAATCTAAATAAAAAGATCCAACATAGACTTAATTAGCTAATATTGACAGAAAAAAGTTATATGTCAGTATATGAGCGCTAAAACCAAAGCACCTAACCCTTGTGCTTTACTTATTAACCTTTGGAAATCCAACACCATAGCAGGAATTACCACCCCAGAACTTTTAACAGGGCTTGTAATAGGGGGTGCAGTGATTACAGCCACCGCCAGTGGTTTTATCAACATTCTCCGTGCCAATCAAAGAGTTGAAGAAAAAAGCATTAGAATGGCAGCGCTAAATAAAGCCTTAAATTACCTACAAGAAGACATTAAACAAGCTAAATTTGTTACTGCCGAAAAAGGGGGTAACTGTAACCCCACCGCTGTTCATTCTGAATACTGTTTAGTGCTGACATTTGCTGATAATACGAAATTGAGAGATGGTTGTAGCGGAGAAAAACCCAAAATATATTATGGTTATCGTGACATTCGTAGGGGTGAACAAATCTGGCTAAAACCCGGAATGTTACGGAAAAGAATAGTCTGTGAAACGGGGGCAGGAAATTGGATTGCCGTGGCAGATGGTTTGATTAGTGTTAACGAAGATAATCCCGTAGAAAACAAAGCCCCTTCAGAATTTTGTAATCGGGAAGGGGTAAATTTAACATCTCCCTCTGCTGTGTATGGGGGAAATAGTCAAGGAAAAGGAGGTTTTCGCTTTTGTCTTGATAACGATAACCCCAATAATCGTCTAGTACGCATTTTTTTATATGGGCATATTATTAATGAAAATCCCCTTCATGTAAATGTAGTCACCTTTGCCCGTGCAGGGGAAAATTAACAGCTGACAGTTTTGTCCGTCAAGAAAAATATACGAATAAAACGAACAATGGGCTTAAGCCCATTGCCCAACTAATAAATGA
Organism: Cyanobacterium sp.; assembly: GCF_054166785.1. Taxonomy (NCBI): domain Bacteria; kingdom Bacillati; phylum Cyanobacteriota; class Cyanophyceae; order Chroococcales; family Geminocystaceae; genus Cyanobacterium; species Cyanobacterium sp. Next base: position 15,327 of record NZ_JBSZCP010000027.1, on the reverse strand, counting down.
AAGTATAGTTTTTTTATAAAAACCCTTTTTATTTTAAACTCTTTAAAGCAAAGATTTTCTCGATAATGTCTTCCACTACCTTGTCAGGAGTAGAAGCGCCCGAAGTAACTCCCACGGTGATTTTACCTTCAGGAAGCCAATTTTCCTGTATTTCTAAATCTTTTTTCAGGGGTTTATGTTCAATGTTGTTATTACCATCGATGCGACTGGCACTATCAATATGATAGGAAGGAATGTTGTAATCGATCGCAATTTCCTGTAGATGAGTTGTATTAGAGGAATTAAAACCACCAATTACCACCATCAAATCAAGTTTTTCCTTGACCAAATCTAACATGGCATCCTGCCTTTCTTGGGTAGCATCACAGATGGTATTAAAACTCATGAAATGATCATTTAATTCCGTAGGACCATATTTTTTAAGCATGGTTTCTTGAAATAAACGTCCAATTTCTTCGGTTTCTGTTTTTAACATGGTGGTTTGGTTAGCTACCCCAACCCTTTCTAAATCTTTATCAGGATCAAATCCTTCAGAATAGGCATTTTCAAACTTAGCTAAAAATTCTTCCCTATCACCACCATTAAGGATATAGTCTTTTACATAGTTAGCCTGATCCATATTTAATACTACTAAATAAACATCGGCAAAGGAACTGGTAGCGATGGTTTCTTCATGGTTATATTTGCCGTGGATAATAGAGGTATAGTTGCGTTTTTTATGTTTTTCCACCGAATTCCACACCTTCGATACCCAAGGGCAGGTGGTATCTACAATGGTACAACCCTTATCGTTTAATAATTCCATTTCCTGCACACTAGCCCCAAAGGCGGGTAAAATTACCACCTCTCCACTGTTTACCAAAGAGAAGTCTTTTTGCCCATCAATAACGGGGATAAAACCTACATTCATTTCCCGTAAACGCTCATTGACGGAGGGATTGTGGATAATTTCATTGGTAATCCAAATTTTTTCGGTAGGGAAATGGGTACGGGTTTCATAGGCCATCGCCACTGCCCTTTCTACACCCCAACAAAAACCAAAGGCTTCGGCTAGACGAATGGTAACGTTTCCTCTGGTAATGGAATAGTTATTTTCTCTGATGATTTTAATTAAACTGCTTTCATATTCACTGTTTAATACCCCTGCGACTTCTTGTTGATGCCCAAAGCCTTTACGATGATAGTTTTCTGATTTTTGGAGATTACGCTTAAAAGTCTTAGTATCCATGGGCAGGTTAATTTTTTATACTACTTTTTATTTTTTATTTTAACCTGACTGGGCTTTGCTGGTGAATTAGAAAAGTCTTTCCCAGGTGAGTTGTTTTTTTTCTGGGTGATGGTGCCATCGAATCAAGTTGCCTTGTTGTCCGACTTCTAGGGTTGCCATATTCATAGCTTTTCGGGGGGCATCGGTAGCAAGGGCGATCGCACTTTCCACAGTACAAATGTCCCATCTTACTAGGTTTTGAACCCCGACAAATAGGGGTAGGGTAGTACCCGATAATGTACCATCTGGCAGGGTAGCGGTGCCGTTTTTCACCTCAATGGTGCGCTCATCCCAAGGATATATGCCATCTTCTAAACCGATGGGGGCAAGGGCATCACTTACTAAAAATATTCCTGAATCATAGTTACTGGCCCGTAAAATGATTTTTAACATGGTGGGGGAAACGTGCTTGCCATCGGCGATTAAACCGCAATAAATACCAGTACGGGCGATCGCCTCTCCCAACATACCGGGTTCTCGGTGGTGTAAACTAGGCATTGCATTAAAAGCATGGGTTACCATGGATGCCCCCTGATCAAAAGCTCGTTTTGCTTGGTCTGCCGTTGCCATGGAATGCCCTAAACTAACTATTATCCCTAAATCCGTCAAATAAGGAATTATATCCCCTTCTGTGGCTAATTCTGGGGCAAGGGTAATGATTTTGATAATATTTTCATGGTTATGAAATACTTTTTTAATGTTTTCTAAAGTTAAAGGTAATAAATGTTCGGGGGGATGGGCTCCTTTTTTTTGGGGATTTAAAAATGGTCCTTCTAAATGAACCCCTAAAATATTTGCTTCATTATCTCTTTTATTAGACTCTTTAAATATTTTAATTACTTCTAAGGATTGATGTATTTTTTCCATGGAAGTAGTCACAATGGTGGGTACAAATTCATCTACTCCCACTGACCATAAATAAGCACATATTTGATGAAGTTTTTCCAGATCTTTTAATGTTAAATCGGGAAACGCTAACCCTAGTCCACCATTTATTTGTAAATCTAATCCCCCTAGGGAAACATAGTCTCCTTCTAAGTCAATGCTGTTGATGGCTGTTTTATCTATTTCATTCGGTGCATGGGCATCAGATATATGGGTGATTATGTTATTACTAATAGTAATATTTTTAAGGGTTTGTTCCCCTACTATTCGACAATTAATTAGGCAGATCATAACTGTTCTATTTTTTAATAAAATTATCTATTAAAACTAATTATAAAAGTTAAATTAAATCCTTTAAATAAAGCACCCATCGGGTTATTAAATCAAAAAACTGTGATAAGATAATAACTACCTCACCCTCCGAGGTAATGGTAAAAATTCCATATTATAGTGAGATAGTATATAATGATTGAAATGAAAGTAGCGGCGATCGCCCTTGATGCAGTAAGTCGTAGTCCCATTGTACTACTAAAGGACGCTACCGAGCGCCGTGCTTTGCCTATATACATTGGACAAGATCAAGCTAGGTCAATCATTGCAGCCCTAGAACAACAATCAACCCCTCGCCCCCTTACCCATGATTTGATGTTAAATATCTTTCATACATGGAATGTAAAACTAGATCGAGTGGTGATTAATGCCCTAGAGGATAACACTTTTTATGCTCTCCTGTGTACGAAAATGGGCAAAAAGGAAAAAAATATCGATTGTCGCCCCAGTGATGCCATTGCTATTGCGGTGAGGGAAGGTTGCCCCATTTGGGTGATGGAGGAGGTGGTATTAGATGCTTCTATTCCAGTGGATAGGGAAGCCGATGAGAAGGAAATGGAAGCCTTTCGGGAGTTTGTGGCAGAGTTAAGCCCCGAGGAGTTGATTCGCCGCGCCCGAAAAACCCTGGAAGAGTAATTGAGAATTGAGAATGGATAATGAGTAATGGGAAATCCCCCAGAATTAGCAGGGATTCCTTTCAGTACCGATTTCTCAATCTACCATTACATATTGCCTGAAAATACTTTCAATGCTGGCCCTGTCATATAAACGTGGTTATCTTCTTCATTCCATTCGATTTCTAAACATCCTCCAGGTAATTCCACCGTACAAGTGCGATCGCACTTACCATTTAAAACCCCTGCCACCACCGTAGCACAAGCCCCCGTACCACAGGCGAGGGTAATTCCTGCCCCCCTCTCCCAGACTCTCATTTTCACATAATCAGGGCGTACTACTTCGATAAATTCCGTATTGGTTTTCTGAGGAAAAACCTCGTGGGTTTCAAATAAAGGCCCAATTTTTTCTAACTCGATGTCTGCCACTTTATCTACAAATACCAAACAATGGGGATTTCCCATACTCACACAGGAGACTTGATATGATTTACCCGCTACAGTCAAGGATTCGCTGACAACTTTTTCTCCCCCTTGGTTTAGGGTGGTGGGAATTTTACTAGGATTTAATTCCGGCTCTCCCATATCTACCCGAATCATGCCCTCCCCTTTGATGGTGGGGGTAATAGTACCTGCTAGGGTGTGAATAGGATATGTTCTACCTACTTCCTCCTTGCCTTCTAATTCCGTCACAAACTGGGCAAAACAACGAATTCCGTTACCGCACATCTCCGGCTCGGACCCATCGGAGTTAAAAATTCTCATGGTATAATCACAATCATTCTGGGGAGGCAGTACAAAAATTACTCCGTCTGCACCAATGCCAAAATGGCGATCGCACATTTCCACCGCTTGGGTGGGGCTAACTAAGGGTTGATCAGATTGACGATTATCGATCAAAATAAAGTCATTACCTAATCCGTGATATTTGCTAAACTGCATAATTATTTTTTCGCTCAAGTAGATAAAAAAAGATGCCTACATTTAATACTGGTCTTCCTAGTGTACGTCAAATTCAAGCCTTTATAAAGGATAAAGTCAATGTTCAAATTGGACTCATTACCAGTCAAAGCACCGAGGGCAAAATTCTTTGGCAGGATGAAAATTGTCTCTGTATCCTTGAAGATGGGGATGAAAAAACTTTGATTTGGCTAAGTGCGATCGCCTATATTAAACAAGTTTAACCTGATATTCAATGCCTTAGCACAATAATAAAACTTAAACCATAAGAATTAATAAAAGTCAAGAATAACCATAAAAATTAATATTTTTGTAACAAGTATTAATAAACTTAACGAAAATATATAGTCCTAGGTCTGTTAAACTGAGGAAGGAATTAAAATATTACATATAAATTCAAAAATACTGTCGCAATCAAAAAATTATGGTAACAACAGTTCAAAAACCAGAATTTGACGAGCTACGCCCCGGGGTTAAAACCCCAGCCAAAGAAACAATCTTAACTCCTCGTTTCTACACCACAGATTTTGACGAGATGGCTAAGATGGACATGAGCGTTAACGAAGATGAGTTGAGAGCGATTATCGCCGAATTTAAACAAGACTATAACCGTCATCACTTTGTCCGTAATGCTGACTTTGAGCAATCATGGGAGCATATCGATGGAGAAACCCGTCGTTTATTCGTAGAGTTTTTAGAGCGCTCTTGTACGGCTGAATTCTCTGGCTTTTTATTATATAAAGAGTTAGGCAGACGTTTAAAAACCACCAATCCTCTTTTGGCAGAAGGTTTTAATCTCATGTCTAGGGATGAAGCCCGTCACGCTGGTTTTCTCAACAAAGCCCTAACTGATTTTAACTTATCCCTGGATTTAGGATTTTTAACCAAAAGTCGTAAATATACTTTCTTCAAGCCTAAGTTTATTTTCTACGCCACCTATTTATCTGAAAAAATTGGTTATTGGCGTTATATCACCATCTATCGTCACCTAGAGCAAAATCCCGAAAGCCGTATCTATCCTATCTTCAAGTTTTTTGAAAATTGGTGTCAGGATGAAAACCGCCATGGAGATTTCTTTGATGCGGTATTAAAAGCCAAGCCTGAATTTCTCAATGATTGGAGAGCCAAATTATGGTGTCGTTTCTTCTTGTTATCCGTATTTGCCACCATGTATCTCAATGATTTACATCGCTCTGGTTTTTACGCTTCTATCGGTTTAGATGCAAGGGAATATGATAAAACCGTCATCGAAAAAACCAATGAAACCGCTGGCAGAGTCTTCCCTATCACCCTTGATGTGAAGAATCCCCAGTTTTACAACAAGCTCGAAAAATGTTTCGCCAATTGTGAGCAACTAAGAGCCATTGATAATTCCCAAGCCCCTGCACCTATCAAAGCTTTACGCAAACTACCTTTATTTGCTTCTAATGCAGTTCAGTTTATCGGTTTATACTTAATTAAACCTATTCAAGCTGATACCTTACAAGGTTGTGTACGTTAATTAGGTCTTTTTTTGTTATCAACACACCCCTGTCTTTAAGATAGGGGTTTTTTGTTGCGATTTTGTTGAATTTGGGTTATTATAGATTTATAGTATAATGTAAATCTGTGCATTCGTAATCAAAAAAGTCAATATTTCCATTATATAACAAGCATATCATAAAAACGCTCCATGGTGCTATAAATTTCTGCTCGGGAATTTTTCAACAATAGACTCATTTCACAAAGGAGTAAGGTTATTTTGGAAAGCGAAGGAAACTAACTCAGTACGATTCTGAGAATCGGTTTTTTTAAGAAGATTGGCAACATACTTTTCGATGGTTTTGGGACTCAGGTATAATTGTTGGGCAATTTGTATATTGGAATGTCCTTTAATAATCAGGGCTAAAACTTCTTTTTCTCGATGGGTAAAATGAAGGGAACAAGAGTTGTTATATTGAGCTACGGATGAGTTATTTTGGTTAGTAAAGAGTCTTTCTGATTGGATAATTTGCGATCGCTCCAGGAGATGTTTTACAATGGCAATCAATTCCATGGGCTCAAAGGGTTTAGCTAAATATACATCACACCCAGCTTGATAACCACTAATTTTTGCCTCCATACTATCCTGCTGAGTAAGGAAGATAACTGGGAGTAAACGAAAAGAAGTTATTTTGCGTAACTCTTGTACCAACTGATAACCATCCTTGTGGGGCATTTTAATATCCGAAATTAATAGATGAGGATGATATTCCATGGCTAAGGATAAAGCCTTTTCTCCATCGTTGGCTAATATAACCGAATAACCTTGTAACTCAAGGCAATCTCTGATGAGGTTTTGAATGGTTGAGTCATCGTCGGTGACTAAGATTTGTAAGGACATAGTTGATTGGTGAATAGTCTGTTATTTTCTCCCCCAAGGGGACAAACTTCCTAGGGAAAAAAGGAAAAAAGAGGTGTCAAGGATTTTTGGCGTTGGTGAATTAAGGTATGATTTTTTATTTAGTTCGGCAATGGGCAATGGTTATAATAGTGATAGTATATATATTTACTGTAGTTTAATGATGTTTCATACCCAAAATAAGTAACACCAGATTTTTAAGGTTATTTTCAATATACATCAAACTGATTTTGAAGGTGGAATAGTTTTTCTTTGGCATAGTTAGCATTATTGGCTAAGTTAGCAAATTCGATAAATCTTTTAATTTCTTTTTTAAGAAGGTTTTTTTCTATCTCCCATGTTTCCCTGTCTAAGATTGGGGGAATAACTATCATGTCAAAAATATTGGCTTCTTTTTTACTGGGGTGGGGGCGCAATACCCTACCTCTCCTTTGGATAAATTGTCTAGGGTTACTACTACTGGCAAGAATAACTGCATTTTTGATGCTGGGTATATCTATTCCTTCATCTAGGCAACGGATAGCGACGATACCTTGTAATTCTTTTTTTTCTAGTTGTTGTTTAATAATTTCCCTTTCTCCTAGGGGGGTGTTGGCACTATAAATATTAACTCGATAGCCTATTTCTTTTCCTAAAATGCGGGTGACGATTTCTAGTTGTCTTTCGGTTTTTCCTTGGTATTCTACTTTGCCATCTCCGCAGTAAAAGATGGTACTATGACTATCTATTCTTTGTGTCATCAACTCTTTGAGGGCGTTTAATTTATTTTTTGCTGTACCAATTAGGCGCGATCGCCTCACCAAAAGGGCGGTAAGATGACGGTTATGGGGTGAGTTATCCTTAGACAATTCCCAGCCGATTTTTTTGGTAAGTTGGGTATATCTCTTGGCTTCAAATTCCGTTAATTCTACAAAAATAGGATAGTAGTTATAGCTAACAAGGGCTTTTTTCTTGATGGCATCACCGAGGGTAAATTCTGGTTGTAATACTTTACCAAAGTAACTAATTAGAGCATCTGTGCCATTTTCATCATAGTATCTTTCAGGGGTAGCGGAAAGGGCTAATCTTAAACCAATGGTTTTCGGCAACAAATTTTGTAATTTTGCACTACCTAAATTATGGGCTTCATCTCCAATAATGAGGGTTTTTTCAGGAAAAAAAGGCAATTGGGTTTGAAATCCCTGACTAATAAAGGTTGAATTAGTAGTAATAATGGTTAAAAATTTTCTACTTAAGCTATTAATATTATACAATTTAGTTGATAGTTCATTGTGCCAATTATTAACGCTATTAAAGGCTAAAAAAGGTACTAAATTAAATTTTTCTGCTTCTTTTGCCCATTGCAATACTAAATGACGAAATGGACAGATAACGAGTAAAATTTGTAGATCTATTTGCTCATATAATTCTGTGGTAATAGCCAAGGCAGTGATGGTTTTACCACTTCCTGTTGCCATTTTTAAAGTGCCTCTACCTTGATTTTTTAACCAATTAATGACCGCTTGTTTTTGATAGTCTCTTAGGGTTAAATTATCAGGAATTTGGGGAATACCTGTATTTTCTACTTTTGTGTGATATGTGTAAGATTTTTCAGCTAATTTAAATTGGTTTTTCTGTTGATAATTATTCGCTAGTTTTTGCCAATTAATATGATGTAAGGATTGATTGGCTAAACCTGAAAAGCTCATTTTTTTAGTTGTTGTAATTATTTAAAAGTTAAGGGGGTTTATCTTCCCTAAAATGCTAAAAACCGAAATACAAAGGGTAATATACCACTAACAGCCTGGACGAATCGAGGACTACCTTGGCTGCCGCCGAGGGGTTGACGGGGATTTTCTATTTTTGCTTGGCTTAACTCAATAAACTGACTGGCAAGGATTAAGCCTTCCTCGTTGTTTTGCCTTGTATAAATAGTTTTAGCTTTGGTAAAGTCTTCTAGGGCTATATCCATACGGTCATAACGAGCCCTGATGATTCCTCTGGCAAGGTAGGCAGGAGCCATTTCGGGATCTAGTTCAATGGCACTGTTATAATGGTTTAGGGCTTGGGGATAGTTGCCCTGACGGTCTTCTGCTAAAGCCCAAGTAAAAAATTGTTCTGCGGAAAAAGCATTACTGGAGATGCCAACTATGCCATCTATCTGAGCGTTATTCAAGTTGGTATTCTCGAAGGTTGCCCCCATTACTCTGGCGTTTCTTAAGTCGGTTTGATTTAAAATTGCCCCGGTGAGATTTACCCCTGTGAGGTTAGCCCCGTGGAGGGAAGCCCCTGTGAGGTTAGCATAACTCAAGTCTGCCCCCATTAGATTTGCACGGCTAAGGTTTGCCCCCACCAAATTAGCCCCCACCAAATTAGCCCCTGAAAGGTTCGCCATAACTAAACCAGCTTCGCTTAAGTCGCATTCTTGACATTGTTTTGTCCTTAATAGTTGATTAAGGTGAGCGATATTTTCTGCTTTTACTTGAAGGGGTAAAATACTTAGGGTTAGGGTTAGCAGGATAAAAAATTTTTTCATGGCATAGTAAGGTGGGTTCTTGACAACTCCACTCCCTAAAGTGAGTAGTAGATTCTTGCTTCATGGAGTGATGCCTTTCAAAAGTCAACTTTTTACTTGGTCTTACTCTCTTTTGGTCAAGCAGTAGCGATATGCCCTACCGCCAAATACCAAGGACGTTTTATATAAAATTGGCTTGGTTTTTGCCTATTTGTCATCCTTAGCTACATCGGTTTAAAACCTTGTGAACATTCTAACAGAAAGCCGTCATGAATGAGGGGGTTTTAGATCCAAAATTTTTGATAAGTTGATGATTTTTTGTGTTAACTTACCTTTTTTTGTCTAAGTTGATTTGCTTCTTGGCTATAGTTGCCTTTTTCATAGTATTTGATGGCGGTTTCGATGTCGTCCATTTTGAGACAGGCGAGGGCTGCTTTTTGCCAGTTGTTTAAAAATGTCCATAGTTGGGCGGCTTCTTCCCATTTTGCTTGATGCTCACATACTTGGGCTAGTTTTTCCCAATTAGATAGTTTTCGCCAACATTCTTCGGCATTTTCCCAATCTTGTATTTTTTCATAGTAGGTTACGGCTTTTTCTAGGTTATCGGCTTTTACCCAAGCGTCGGCGGCTTGTTTCCATTTCTTTTGTTGTTCAGAAACTCGGGCTAATTGTTCCCATTTCCATGATTTTTGCCAGCATTGGGCGGCGTTTTCCCAGTCTTCTAGTTTTTCGTAACAGACGGCGGCTTTTTCGGGGTTATCAGCTTTTGCCCAAGCGTCGGCGGCTTTTTGCCATTTTTGTTGATGCTCACATACTTCGGCTAGTTTTTCGTAGTTGTGGGCTTGAAACCAATATTTTTCTGCTCTTTCCCAGTCTTGGCATTTTTCGTAACAGAGGGCGGCTTGTTCAATTTGATTTGATTTTAACCAATCATGGGCCGCCATTACCCATGTGCCTTGTTGTTTGACGGCGACTTCTATTTTAGTTTCATCACCAAGAATACGCCAACATTCTTCGGCTTCTCGCCAGTGGTTTCCTATTTCATAAACTAGGGCTGCTTTTTGTATTTCGTTGGCTTTTTCCCATGCTTTTCCTGCTAGTTTCCATTGTTCTAATTCTTGCCAAATTTCCCCTGCTAATGCCCATTTTTCTTGTTTTTCTAGGGTAATGGCGATCGCCCTTTGGTCATCTAATATACGCCAACAGACTTCTGCTAAGGACCAATAATTGCCTTGTTCATAACATAAGGCCGCTTTTTCTGTTTCGTTAGCTTTTTCCCATGCTTTTCCTGCTGATTCCCATGCCCCCAAATTTTCCCAACTTTCAGCCGCTTCTTCCCATTTTTGTTGTTTTTCAATGCAAAGAATACTTTTGCTCCAATTATTTGCTTTTAACCATGCTTTTTGAGCTTTTTCCCATTCTTCTAGTTTTTCGTAGCAGAGCGCTTGTAATTCATAGGGGCTAGTTTTTTCCCACATTATGGCCGCCTCTTGCCATTTTTTCTGTTGTTGAAGTGCGATCGCCACATAACCCCAACACTGTAAATCTCGCCATAAACCCTCCGCCAAAGCCCACTCATTAGCATTTTGATAACAAAAAGCAGTCCTTTGTAAATCCCCCTGTTTTTGCCACACCTCCGCCGCCGATACCCACTGCCCTTGGGTTTCATAAGATAAAGCCAAACTTTCCCATTTTCCCAATTCTAACCAACACTTTTGAGCCTCAGACCATTTTTGTGCCTTTTGCCAACAGTCCGCCGCCCTTTGAATATCCCCCTGCTTCTGCCAACAATTTCCAGCCTTTTCCCACTGCTCCAAATTTTCCCAAATCAACGCAACCTTATCCAATCTTTCCAACCTCGTCCACATCTTCACCGCAGATTGAAATTGGTTTTTTTCTCGATAATACCTATCCGCCAACCCATAATAATTTTCTGCCTGAGACAATAAATTTTTTTCCCGACACTTATCCCCCGCCAACTCCCAATCATCATTAGCCTCAAAACAGCGCAACTTCCCAGCAAAATCATTAGCCTTTTCATAGCAAAAATTAGCCAGCTCAAAATCTTTTTTTTGCTCAAAATATAAACCCCTTTGACTCCAACTCTCAGGCTTCGTTGTTGCCCACTTCGCCTCCCACAACTTACTATCAACCTCATTCCAACAGCGAATAGCCTCATCAAAAATAAGCAACTTATTCCAAATATCTCCAGCCCTGCCCCAATTTCCTTTTACCTCTTCCAGCAAAGCCTCAATTTTTGCAGCCCCCAAAATATCATTAGCTTGGAAATAAATTTGACTACACATTTTATAGGCTTTATAAGAACCTATTTGTAAATAGTTTTGAATAGTATCACTAATATTATCTTCCTCATCTTCCGAAAAGAAACAACCCAACTCCGTAGGGTATCCCAACTCAATAGTATTAGTTAAATCACTATTATTCCAAAAAGAAACATCATTTTGATCATAAAAATATAATTGTTTTCTAGCACTTTTAATCGCAATGAATAAATCTTGATAAAATTCCTTATCTTCTAATAAATCATGGGGAGACATATTTTCCTTCCCCTCAAAAAACCTCCAAACTAAAACCCCATCAAACAATAAATTATTAAGCTCATTTACCATCAAAATCCTTTCACTATCTTGGGGAAACAAAGGAATTAAATCTTCCTTATCCTCTAAATTTTTAACTACAATGGCATTTGCCCCAGCAAATCTATTACCCTGAGATAATATTTCCCCTTTCAACCCCGAAATAACTAAAGGTTTAGAATCCCCTATTAACCAAGAAGAATTTTTTTGAAAAATAAGATCCTCCTCAAGCTCATTTTTTACAACTATCTCGACAATACAGTTTAAAAGGTCGTTGATTTTATCACTAATACAAAAATTATAATTTATCTGTTTAGGCTCTAAAGCAGGACGAATCTTTTTCCACTGAGACGATTTTAAATATTCTTCAATAGCGATTTTTTTAACTCTACCCCAATTAAAACTCCCCCTAATTAAAGAAGAATTATCCTCTCCAGTAATAAACAATTGAGGAATATATTCTTGCTTATTTTCTATTTTTAACAGTGCAAATATAAGTTGAATTTCAATTTCGCTTAATTCCTGCACATCATCAAGATAAATAGCATCATACTCCCCTGAATAATTATCAGGTAATTTCTTTAAAATATATTGTACTAAATCAATTTGATCCCAGTAATTATTGTTTTCTAACCACTGTTGATAATTACTAGCATATTTATATATATAATTAAAATTACTATTCGGAGGAAAAACACTTTGATTTTTTAGTGCTAAATAATCATCATAACTAATCAATCCCTGACTATTTTTTAAAGATTTACTAGAACCTTTGATTAATTGATTTATTTCTTTCCACAGCAAATCAACATCAACGGATAAAATTGTTTGTTCCTTACAAAAATATTCTTTAAATTTATACTCGGTAATTTGTCTTTGAGCTAAAAACTGATTTTTACTTTTTAACTCTTTCTCTGCCACAAAGGTTTTAGTAAAAGAATGATAATCTTTTATTTGTAATTGTTTAGAAGAGTGTTGATTTAAAATTTTAACAAGATTAGTTAATCTTTTTTGTTCATTTTGAGTACTAGTAAGATAAGCAATATGATATTCTGTATCATGTTGATAATCATTCATTTTTTTTAAAGCATGATACAAAGAAAGAGTTGTTTTTCCCGTACCTCTATCCCCTGACAAAAAGATAGGTAAACTATTATTATTTTCTATAAATTCTTTTTGTTGTTTTGAGAGAATTACAGAGCTATATTTTGATAGATTTAGTTCTAAGTCCTCTAAATAAAAGTCATCGATGGCAGAGTTTGTGTTCGCTATCAACGAATTACTCAGGCTAAACTCAGAATCTATAGTATCGATAATATTTTGCTCTAGTGTTCGATTTATGGTCGGAAGAACTGGAATAGTCTTATGATGATATGAGTAATTATCTAAATTAATAGTTGGTGAAGATAAACAACCAATAAATTTAATACTTTTTGTAGAGGGTAAAAAAATTCCAATAAGATAATAGTATTCAGTTAAATCAACTTTGATAATAACTTTTTGACCATGGATAACATGGGATGATAATTCTTCTTCGGATATATTTGCCGTGATGGTTTCTCTAATCTTATTCAATAAATAGTTACTTTCTTGAAGATTTAATTTATTTAGTTGATTCCACAAGCAAAAAGAGAATGTTACGTCCATGGCAAAAATACCGATTATACTATTAATATAATACTAAGTTTAAAGGATTTACTCCCTAAATATTGCTAGAACTTCATCAAAGTATTGTTTCTGTTGATTTTTTCTCAACGCCAAAACATAGACTTTTTAATTTAAACACTCCGAAACAGTAGAGATTTTAATGCCCACTACCAATTATGAATTTCGGCATTGCTTAATCGTAGTATCAAGTATGACCAGATTCTCTTAAAATCAGTATTGAAGACATATCACCATTCCCCATGATTATTAAGGAAAGTCAATATGTCCCTGCTAAACGACAAATCACACCTAAAATCAGCAACACCAGAAAAATAAACCTAGACTGAAGGTACTTCCATCAACTGTTTAGCCTTAATAGTTGCATAAAGGCGATTCAAAGCACTAATATAAGCCCTTGCAGAAGCCACAATAACATCAGTATTTGCCGCATACCCCGAATAAGTACGTCCTTCGTGCTTGAGACGAATGGTAACCTCTCCCATGGCATCAATTCCAGCGGTTACAGACTTAACAGAATACTCCGTCAACTCATTAGGGATATTCACCACTCTATTAATAGCCTTATAAACCGCATCCACAGGACCCGTGCCAATAGCCGCATCACTCAATTCCTCCCCTTCAGGATTTCTAAGGGTAATAGTAGCAGTAGGGGAAGAGTGATCCCCACAGGATACCTGTACCAACTCTAAGCGAAACAACTCAGGGGGTTGTTGAATTTCATCATTAACAATTGCTTCTAAATCCCAGTCAGTGATTTCTCGTTTCTTATCCGCCACCTCTTTAAAGCGCAAAAATGCCTTATTAAGATCGTTTTCTGATAAATCAAAGCCTAGCTCCTGTAAACGAGAACGGAAAGCATTACGCCCAGAAAGTTTCCCTAATACGATCTGATTTGTCGTTAAACCAATGGACTCCGCATCCATAATTTCATAAGTAAGACGATTTTTCAAAACACCATCTTGATGGATTCCAGACTCATGGGAGAAAGCATTAGCACCCACAATAGCTTTATTCGGTTGTACCAACATTCCTGTCAGGTTAGAAACCAAACGAGAAGTTTTATAAATTTGTTTTGTGTCGATATTCGTTAAAGGCTCAAGAGATTCAGAAGGTCTGCCCAAAAATGGATTATAGTATTGACGACGAACATGGAGAGCCATCACCAATTCTTCAAGGGCTGCATTTCCCGCCCGTTCACCGATACCATTAATAGTACATTCCAACTGTCTTGCCCCATTTTTTACAGCTTCAAGGAAGTTTGCTACCGCCAAGCCCAAGTCATTATGACCATGTACAGAAATAATTGCTTGATCAATATTTGGAACATTATCTTTAATACCTTTAATCAAAGCACCATATTCACTAGGGGTTGTATAGCCTACCGTATCGGGAATATTGACGGTGGTAGCCCCTGCTTTAATTGCTGACTCTAACACTCGATACAAAAATTCTGGATCACTGCGTCCTGCATCTTCAGGGGAAAATTCTACATCATCAGTGAAAGTCTTGGCATAAGCAACCATATCAGGAACAATAGCCAAAACATCCTCTCTTGTCTTCTTCAATTTATATTGGAGATGAATATCAGAAGTAGCCAAAAAGGTATGGATTCTTTTTTTATGGGCATCCTTAAGAGCTTCTCCTGCACTTTTTATATCTTTTTGAGTCGCCCTTGCTAACCCGCAAATTGTAGGTCCATTTTCGGTACCTATTCCTTGAGCTATTTTACTAACAGCTTCAAAATCTCCCGGACTAGCATGGGGAAAACCAGCCTCAATGACATCAACCCCTAATTTTGCCAAAGCTCGAGCAATAGTTAATTTTTCATCTACATTTAAACTAGCTCCCGGAGACTGTTCTCCGTCACGCAAGGTAGTGTCAAATATAATTATTTTGTCAGGCTGGTTTGTCATATCTTAAAACTGTTCGATTATTTGCGAATATAGTCTTCTTTTATGATATACGAAATTACAAGTTTTAGCTTAAAGACAAAAAAAAGCCGCCCGTAGAGAGAGCGGTTTTTTTAGAAGAATTAAGGCAGGCATAGAACTATTGTCCCAAGGGGCTACCCCCGTAGTATCGTCGCTGCTGTCATGTTTCACCCACGAGTTCGGGATGGAGTCGTAGTGGTT
>NZ_JBSZCP010000026.1:0-29848 GCF_054166785.1 Cyanobacterium sp. | reverse complement strand
TTGAGTTAGTGATGCGGACTGAGCGTGATAGTTAGGGTATTCAAAAGGTTTTACAATATACTCACCATTTAAAGAACACCTATCTACACAACAAGTTTTACTGTTGTACCACAATTTACGTTCATACAAACCGTGATTCCACACAGACTTACAGACATCAAGATTATGCTCAATGATTTCTATTTGCTTCGCCGTAGGTTTTAGCTTGTAGTTGAACGTTAGATTCAGCATCTGCCAGGAGTTGTTAAACTAAATGGTATTGTTAAACTAAATGGTAGTGTACCATCTCTACTTACAATTTATCAATATATCTTGTAATAAATATAAAGCCGTCATGTATGACGGGGTTTTATACCCAAAATTTTTGATAACCTAATTAATGTTTAAGGGTCAACTGAGTAATTAATAATTAATAATTAATAATTGATAATGGACAATTAATTTCCATTCAAATAGTTTCCTCTCTCCCCTAAAAAGGGGAGAGGCCAAAGGCCAAGAGGTTGAAGATTTAGGCGGCTACTAACCCAAATTTGGAGATTTGGTGTGCCAGTCGGTGGCCTGTTGGAAAGCATAACCTACTTTAAACAACACATCTTCCCGTAAAACATTACTGATTAATTGCATGCCGATGGGTAAATTTTGACCATCAAAACCGCAGGGAATACTCATACCGGGTAAACCAGCGAGGTTAACAGGGATAGTCATTAAATCGGATAAATACATGGTAAGGGGATCATCGGTTTTTTCTCCTGCCTTAAAGGCGGTGGTAGGAGAAGTGGGAGAAATCAACACATCCACGTCAGCAAAGGCGTTGTCAAAGTCTTGTTTAATTAAGGTTCTCACTTTTTGGGCTTTAAGGTAGTAAGCGTCATAATAACCCGCAGAAAGGGCATAGGTGCCTAACATGATACGACGTTTTACTTCTTGCCCAAATCCTTGCGCCCTTGTTTGGGTGTACATATCCATCAAGTTATCGGCTTGACTTCTAACACCGTATTTAACCGCATCATAACGGGCAAGGTTAGCGGAAGCCTCACTGGGGGCGATAATGTAGTAAACGGGTAAGCCATAGCGGAAGCGAGGGCAGGAAATTTCTTTTACTTGGGCTCCTAATTTTTCTAATTCTTTGATGCCTTGGTTAACGGATTCCGCTACTACGCCATCCAATCCTTCCCCAAAGGTTTCTCGGATGATGCCTACTTTCAATCCTTTTAAATCGGTGGCGAAAGATTTGGTATAGTCAGGGATTTCTACTTTTAGGCTAGTGGAGTCTTTGGAGTCGTAACCGGCGATCGCCCTTAACAGAACAGCTGCATCCTCGACGGTGTGAGCAAAAGGCCCAATTTGATCAAGGGAAGAAGCATAGGCCACCAAACCAAAACGAGAGACTAAACCATAGGTAGGTTTTAAGCCCACAACCCCACACAATGAAGCAGGTTGACGGATTGAACCCCCAGTATCAGATCCCAAGGAAACTACACATTCATCGGCCGCCACCGCCGCCGCAGAGCCTCCAGAAGAGCCTCCCGGTACTCGGGTGGTATCCCAAGGGTTGGCAGTAACTTGATAACCAGAGTTTTCGGTGGAACTTCCCATGGCAAACTCATCTAAGTTAGTTTTACCTAATATTACCGCCCCTTGATCATGGAGTTTTTGGGTAACGGTGGATTCATAGCTAGGGGTAAAACCTTCAAGAATTTTTGAGCCGCAGGTGGTAGGAATGCCTTTGGTGGACATATTATCCTTAACGGCGATGGGAATACCCTCTAGGATACCGATTTCTTCTCCTTGAGCAATTTTTTCATCTACTTTTTGGGCAGTGCTAAGGGCTAAATCCTTGGTGATGTGGAGATAGCTTTTTATTTGGGGTTCTAATTTTTCGATGGTATTCAGATATTCTTGGGTAATTTCTACCGCTGAACGTTCTTTATTGATAAGCTGTTTGTGTAATTGGGAAATGGAAGCCATGGATAGTAATTGATAATTAATAATTGATAATTGATAATTAGCTCTCAGGCTAATCTCTTCGATTATGATCTCTTACAATGGGTAATGATCCAAATATATTTCATTGTCAATTGTCCATTGTCCATTGTCAATTCTTAAACCTTGACCCCTAAAACTCCATCTTCTAATTCAATAATTCTTTCGGCTACATCTAAAATGCGATCGTCATGGGTTACGATAAGGATAGTACAGCCCTGCTCTTTGGCTAATCTTTGCATGATTTCCACCACATCACGACCAGATTTACTATCAAGGGCGGCGGTAGGTTCATCAGCCAAGACCATTTTAGGGTGAGATACCAAAGCTCTGGCGATGGCTACCCTTTGTTTTTGTCCCCCAGACAGGTTTTCTGGATAGTAGTCAATATGAGAGCCTAAACCTACGGCTTCTAACATTTCTATGGATTTTTTTTTGCTTTCTTCGGAGGAAAATTGTGGGTGTAAATCCATGGACATTTGAACATTTTGTCTGGCGGTTAAAGATTTAAGTAAGTTGTGGGCTTGGAAAATATAACCAATATTTTTTCTTGTTTCAATTAGGAGATTATTATCGGCATTTACCAGCTGTTTACCAAATACTTTTAGACTGCCATGGGTAGCACTGCGTAAAGCTCCCATTAAAGTTAGTAGTGTGGTTTTTCCTGAACCTGAAGGCCCTTTCATGATTACTACTTCCCCTTTTTCTAGGGTTAAATTAATGTCAAAAAGGATTTGTTTTGTTAATTTATTATTAGTATAATAAAAGTCTAAATTACTAATTTCAACAACTTTTTTGTCTTCTTGATTTTCTTCTTGGATCTGGGGATTTAATTCAGCTTTTGAAGTTAACATATTTTTAGTATTTATTCATATTATGGAAATTAATTTTAAAATATATCCGCAGGATCAGCAGATTTTAACTTATTAACGGCGATCGCCCCTGAAACAAAACACATTCCTAATGTTAAAATATAAACCTGAGAAGCAAGGGAAATCGTCATATAAATAGGTAAACCCGTTGCCCCCGCTGCCGCATTATAAAGGAGGGCAGAAACCCCAATCCCCGGAATAAAACCGACACAAGCAAGAATAAAAGCCTGTTGAAACACTAAACGCAACAAATAGTTATTGGTATAACCCATGGCTTTGAGGGTAGCATATTCAGGAAGATGATCCGCCACATCCGTATATAAAATTTGATATACAATCACCACCCCCACAATTAAACCCATCAGCGCCCCAATGTTAAAAATAAAACCAATGGCAGTGCTATTTTCCCAATATTCCCTTTCATAGGCTACAAATTCATCACGGGATAAAATTACCACATCCCCTTGATCAAATCTTTGTCTTAAAGTATTAATAACCGCCTCATAATTTACCCCTTCTTCTAAACGAATTATCCCCATATCAATTAAATTTCTATCCCGATTAGGAAAAATTCTGAGGAAATTTAAATCACTGGTAATTAAATTACCGTCAGCCCCAAAACTAGAACCAATGGAGAATAATCCTCCCACAGAAACTTCCCGTTCATTTATTTCGGTACGAACATTTTTACCTTCATTATACCAAGCGGGAATTGGACCAAATTCTGGTCTGGATTTATCATCAAATAATACTACATCAGGCAGTCTTAATTGATCCAAATTTTCCTGTACTTCGGGTAACTTAAAAAGTTGTTCTTTAGGATTAAAACCAATTACCATAATTTGTCTCGTGGATTGATCTTCGGGATTTGTCCACAGGGCAAAGCCAATATTTACATAGTTAATAGATCTTACTCCTTCTACCCCCAAAGACTGTTGTAAGCGACGGGCAGAAAAACTTCTCATGGAAATAAGAGCATCAGATTTAGGACTTAATAAAAAAATATCCCCCTCTATTTGTTCATGGACTGTCACCGCACTTTGTAGCAATGCACTTTTAAATCCTAGTTGCATAAACATTAAAAGATCTGCAAAACCAATACCTGCGATCGCCACTAATAATTTAATTTTTTCTCTACTTAATTGTAACCAAGCTAGAGGAATTTTCATAATAAAATTTGAACAAATACTTGTGAATAAATAAGGCTATTTATAATATCATTATACTCAGGATTAACGGCAATTTTTACTTCCACAACCCTAGCATCAATGCTGGCAGCAGGATCAGTTTCTAGGACATCTTTTTTACCAATTTTGCTACTAATTTGGACAACATTTCCCCTAATTTGATCCCTAAAAGTATTATTTTCACTTTCAATGGTAGCTTCCTGCCCTATCTCCACTTTACCAATATCAGTTTCATAAACTTCTGCTATCACCAACATTTGATCAATATTAGCCATCTCCACTACCCCTTGGGCATTATCAATATTTTCCCCCTCACGGGCTTTTATCTCGAGAATTTTGCCATTTATAGGGGCTTTTATTTGGGTTAATTCCAACTCAACTTGGGCTTGATTTACCCCAGCCATAGCCCGACGCACTTCGGCTTCCGAGGCAGCCACATCTACCCCCCTAACCTCTCTAATTTCTTCTAATCTTCCTTGGGCTTCATTTATTTGTTGGGTGAGGGTACGAATATTTTGTTGAGTAACGGCTTCTACTTCAGTAATTTCGGCATTGAGAGTGTTAATAGTTTTTTGGTAGGTAGCTTCTGATTCCTGAAAACGTTTTTGGGCGGCTTTAAAAGTTAACTCCCTAGTTTCAAATTCTGACTGAGAAACTACCCCATCTCTCACTAAATCTTGATAACGGCGTAATTCATTTTGGGCATTGGCTAATTCTGCTTGTAGCCTATCAACGGTGGCTTGTCTTTCGACTCTTTCGGAGGTAATTTGCGCCCTCAAACGACTAAGTCTAGCGTTATCCACTTCCCTTTGGGTGGCAATCTGGGCTTGTAATCTTTGAATGGTAGCTTGTTGGGCGTTGATTTGTCCTTCCCTTGCCCCCGCATTAATGATGGCTAGATTTGCTTGGGCAACTTCTAAATCTCTTCTTGCCCTGTCTAACTCTGCCTGTTTGGTATCGTAATCCGTGGTGATAGCGATAATGTCTCCTTGTAGTACAAAATCCCCTTGGGATACTAAAAGACTTTTAACTTTTGCCCCAGCCATGGCAGGGGAGGCGGCAACTAACACAACATCTCCTTCGGGTTCGATTCTTCCCAAGGCACTAACGGCTTCAATGGTGGCTACACTGGGGGAGGTAGATTCATCTGATTGACTTTGGGAGTTTGTCCTCTGAATGACATAAATGGCACTACCCATCAGGGTGATTAGCCCTAGGATGGCGGACAGGATTATCCACTTTTTACCATTATCAGCGAAAACTGAAGTGCGATCGCTCATTATTTTTAACTAATGATTATTAATTTATGTAATATACCTTAATCCTACCAGCTTTCTTCGCTCATAAAATCAGGACAATCCTTCGCCAATTCAGTGTTAGCAATGTTTGGTTGAATGGTACATTTCAGGCGATAATCATTGGTAAAATACTGGCAATTAGTACAGGGAATTTCGTGCATTTCTTGACCACGTTTTACCGCAGCCTTTACCCCCCCCACAAGACTTCTCGTTAACACAAACAACAGCAACCAAGCCCCTACAAAATAGAAGGGTTTTAGATATAAATAGTAATCTTCCAAGAAATGAGTAATAATCGGTAGCATAAGCTCAGTTACAAATAAGAACATTAATAATCAAATACATGGTGTTGCTTATTTTGGGCATTCAACATCATTGAACTACGGCGAATATAGAATACTAGAACTATTATCACTATTCTATTGCCCATTGCCGAACTAAACTAAAAACCGTAGATTAATTCACCAACGCCAAATACATATTATTTGTCTAGTTTACTCTAATTATTTCGATCAGATATTTTTTTGCTTTTCCTACTCACTTTTAGATGGATAATCATTGATAAAATTGTTAAGAAGTAAAATAGGTGATAATTATTGATTATTTCACACTATAAATAGTGATATAATTTAGATTGATAATATATAAATAAAACAAAAATGGAAGTCTTATTTAGAGAAATTAATCCCTTTGATTTATGGATTTGGATTGAGTTTGAAACAGTACCAAAAGAGATGGAAAAACAGTACGTTGAAGAGTTATTTAATTCTTGGTTTTTTCTTGGGAAGTTGGGCGGTTATAATGCAGAAAATTTCCAAGTTCAAGAGGTGGGTATTGATATTAGTTATATGAACTATGATCCTGACTATGCCGAAAATTCTATGATGTCTTTGATGCACAATATGGGAGAATTTGAATTTTTAGGTAACTGGGGGAGATGTTGGTTAGATTTAGGTACTAGCGACTTAGTTTCCCTTGATATTTTAATTAATTCTTTGAGGGAACTTTCTAAGGACTATGTAACAATTAATCAGTTTATTATTGGTGGAGAAAACGCTGATTGGCCTGTGGAAACTAATCCTGATGATAAATTTATGGAAGAGTAAATTTTAGTTACCGAATTTTTCTTTCCATTTCCTTATTAGCCAACTAGAAAACGCTCCTAAAAATAAAATTCCGATGGCTGGGTTGAATACGGGTTGCCATAGTTTGTACCAAATTTCCCAACCCAGTGCAATGTCCATGGATTTACCAATAAGGGCGATCGCAAACCAGACAAAACCGATAATTACCAAAAAAACATCGGCAATCAAAAAACGATCTAACCAAATCAAGAACTTTTCTCGCATCAATAATAAAGAGTAGATAGGGTTAACAAAAATCAATAATACCGTTTTAAAAACAAGTCTTAAGCTATAATTGACAACAGATTAATCTCTATCATAAACCCAAAAGTGCCACAAAGTATAGTTAGTTTGCTACTGTGCTACTTTTCCGCTGTTTTTAAGGGCTAAAAAAGAGAAGTCCGACTCATAGGAATGCAACCAAAAACCATCATATTGATTAAAGAATGTCTAAAGTTATTGTAATAGTCAATGCCCAAGTCGAGCAGGGTAAAATATCCCCCTCAGCGCCCATCGCCCAAAAAATGGCAACGGCATTAACCAAGGGAATAATCACCACAGCCCCGAATACCGATGTAAAAATCATGGGGGCGGCAGATTTATGGTCAAAATCGATTACTTTAGCCAATCCAAGCTCAGAATTAATTTATTGTCCCCTCACAATCAAACTACCAGAGTGGTTTAACTTCAAAGCCTACAATGTCTATAAAGCCTGTTACGAAGTAGAAAAAAGACGCAAGTGGGTAGAGCAAAACTTTAATTATCGTACCAGCACAGATCATCTCTGGCTAGGAGACCTATGGCTACCTATTATATATACAGCCAAAGGGTTAGTATATGGAGAAGTTATTGGCGAAGGAGGAATCCCCAACTCCTACGAACAACCCTACGACTTGAAAGATAACCTAAGACAACCTCTCTATCGCCTAGCCCATGACTTATTAGAATCCATTAACGCCACCCCCGCTGTTTACCTGATGCAGTTTCGCATGGTAGATGAAAGCATTATTTTTGATCGCCTTTGGCCCTTTCCTGCCACCCCCGCCATCGCCTCCATCAACGTCCAACAACCAGATTTATATACTTGCCATTGGCACTGCCTTAGCAACTATCCCTTCACAGACATAAAAATACCCCCATCTCCAGAACTAATTTTAAGCTAAGTTCGGTAATGGGAGTCAGTCTATATCATAGATAGATGAAAAATGATGCAGAGTAAGGGGTTAAAACCCCTTTTTAAACAACTGTGTTGACCACTAGCGACCTAAAACTTGAACAGTAACAGGGCCTACTCCTCTGCCTTTCAAGCCAATAGCCTGGGCAGCACCCGCCGCCAAGTCAATCACACGACCACCAGTAAAAGGTCCACGGTCATTAATTCTCACAACCACAGAGCGACCATTGCTAACGTTGGTTACCTTTACACGAGTACCGAAAGGCAAAGTACGGTGGGCAGCAGTCAAAGCATTTTGATTGAATCTTTCACCATTAGCAGTCCTGCGGCCATGGAAACCAGGGCCATACCAAGAAGCAATACCCCGAATAACTCTACCAGTAGAACCCTTTACCGCAGCGGTACTTGCTAGCTGTACCTCTGGTTGATTAATAATAGTACTGATAGGCTCTGCATTACCCAACAATCTACGTAAACGGTTAGCCGCTTGTAAGGCATCTACTTGCGCATTGGCAGTAGAATCTGGCAAAATATTATTATCGTTGATAGCAACAATATCTTGCTCACCATATTGAATTAAATATTCCGCTCTTTGGTCATCCCAACGCACAGCGATTTTATTCGCATCGGCTTGTTGTTGATGAAGTTGGTCGAGGCGAGTAGCTAAATTTTTAGCTCTGGTGTTGATTTCGACCTCACTTTCCCCCACAAAGGTAAGTAAAGGAATATTTTGAAAATGTAGGGTAGCGGCTTGTTGTGATTGCCAGTTATGGGAATAAATTTTGCTAGTTAAAAATTCTTCTGCGACATTGTCTAGTTGTACAGCAACAGGATTATGAGCCTGAGAAGTACCTGCTGTATTTTGATCAGAGAAGTTCGCCGTATTAGCTCTTACGTTAGGGGCGATGGTTAAACCTGATACTCCTAAAATAATGGTGATGGCTGATTTAACAGCGTTGTTCCAAGTGTTTGTAAGCATAGTTTTTTCTTAGTTGAATGAGATCAAAACCCCAAATACGGGTTTATTCTGTTTCTTACTCCTAGATAATGGAATGTTTACATTCGTTAATAAATTTTGACTCTACCTAAGTTAACATGTCATTTTTGCTTGGGGGGTAATAAATACTTATCCAAAAAAGAGAAAGGTTCAGTATTGCTTATTTGGGTTGAAAATCCAAAATTAACCCACTATATTGGTAGGTTTATTTATTTTTTTTTAAGGTGTTTTAGTTAAAGAAAACTAATCAATGGGGTGATAATTTATAGTTTTTCATCGTTGATGGAATCTAAAAACTGAGTCAAAGCAGAAAATAAACATCATAAATTCCTTGAAAGTGTAATCAGAGAGGGAAATTTTCCAGAATTAAGCCCAGATTCACTGCAAAATATCTAATTATTGCCTTACTTTTTTTGAAAACAGAATCCATGGAATCCACAAAAAATAGAGTTAATAATGGTATGATTTCCCCTAGTAAAGTGATAGTAATTTGATCAAAAAGTAAGATAAGAATAAATGATCATATTAGCTAACATGATTACCGTCATAATTTATTGTTATTAACTAAAGACCGAAAATATGGATTATAAGCAGGCTGGAGTAGATATAGAAGCGGGAAGAGAATTCGTCAACAAGATTGGTTCAGCGGTAGAAAGCACTTATCGTCAGGGCGTTTTAGGGGGGTTAGGTGGCTTTGGTGGTTGTTTTGAAATTCCTTCTGGCTATAAACAACCTGTTTTGATTTCGGGTACCGATGGAGTGGGTACAAAGTTAAAAATTGCCCATCAACTAAATCGCCATGACACCGTTGGTATTGATTTAGTCGCCATGTGTGTTAATGATATTTTGACATCGGGTGCCGAGCCATTATTTTTTCTCGATTATTTAGCCACAGGAAAATTAAACCCCCATCAACTAGAAGAAGTGGTGGTGGGCATTGCCGAAGGATGTAAAGAAAGTGGTTGTGCTTTACTCGGTGGAGAAACCGCAGAGATGCCCGGTTTTTATCAGGTAGGGGAATATGATTTGGCTGGATTTTGTGTGGGAATTGTGGAAAAAGCATCTATTTTGGATGGAAAAGATGTACAAATAGGAGATCAGGCGATCGCCCTTAGTAGTAGCGGTATCCATAGCAACGGCTTTTCCCTCGTGCGAAAAATCATCGAAGTAAGTGGACTAAATTGGGAAGACAAACCAGAAGAATTAGGAGGATTAACCCTCGGGGAAACCTGTCTCACCCCCACCCGTATTTATGTAAAACCCATCCTCAAAGCCCTAGGAAATAACCTTGGCATCAAAGCCATGGCACATATCACAGGGGGAGGTATTCCCGAAAACTTACCCCGTTGTCTCCCTGACAATCTTTCCATCGAAGTAAACCTTAACAGTTGGCAAATTCCCCCCATCTTCCAATGGTTAGCCAAAACCGGTAAAGTAAACCAACAAGATATGCTCGATACTTTTAATATGGGGGTAGGTTTTGTGGTGATTGTGCCACCCCACAAGGTAAAAGAAACTATGGAATTTTTTGAAGGGGAAAATATTCCTTCCTACCATATTGGTAAAGTCATCGCAGGAAAAAAAGACATCCAATTTGTTTGTTAAAACAAGGTTGTACTATTGTATTATTCCCGTAGGGTGGGCAATGCCCACCAAAAATAGAAATTATACTTTATTTATAAGCTCTAACACACTCTTGCACCAAAGGCGCAACTTGATCAACATCTTTCCAACCCAAAATTTTAGTTTCCTTTTTCTCTAAATTTTTATAGGAGCGGAAAAATTCAGCAATTTCCTCAAGGTGATGGGGTGCAATATCCTTCAAAGACTTAACATGATCATAGCGAGGATCTTTGGCAGGAACACAAAGAATTTTCTCATCTCTATCTCCTCCATCAATCATTTCCAACATTGCCACAGGGCGCGCCGCAATGACACAACCAGCGAAAGTAGGCTCATCCATCATTACCATACCATCTAAAGGATCTCCATCATCGGCTAAGGTATTAGGTACAAAACCATAATCATAGGGATACTTCACCGAGGAAAATAATACTCTATCTAAAATAAAAGCATTCATATCCTTGTCAAACTCATACTTATTTTTGCTTCCCCCGGGGATTTCAATTAAAACATTGATTAAACCAGCCTTGGGTTGTGCGGGAATACGAGATAAATCCATTTAAAAATTCTCCTTCATAAAACTTATTCATACGCCTATTTATTTAATCACATATCCGACTCGTGGAATTTTTTCTAGGGGCAAAAAAGAATAAAACAACAAAAATGTTGCTAAAGTACCTTAAAATAGATCCACAGAAGAAAATATATACAAATTAAGAACGCTCACCCGTATTAAATAACTTATTATGACTGAAACCATATTATCTGTTCGTAATCTCACCGCCTCTGTAGATGGTACTCCTATTCTTAAAGGGGTTAACCTAGAAATTAACGCAGGGGAAGTACACGCTATTATGGGGCGTAATGGCTCTGGAAAAAGTACCCTTTCCAAGGTTTTGACGGGGCATCCTGAATATGAGGTAACGGGGGGTGAGATTCTCTATAAGGGAGAAAGTTTACTAGATAAAGAGCCTGATGAGAGGGCTTTGGCTGGTATTTTCTTGGCTTTTCAGTATCCTTTGGAGATACCCGGGGTAAGTAATTTAGACTTTTTGAGGGTTGCTTATAATGCCCGTTGTAAGTATTTAGGTTTAGAAGAAATTGATGCTTTCGATTTTGAAGATTTAATCGAGGAAAAATTGGGCATTGTGAAAATGAATTCTGCTTTTCTTGGGCGCAGTTTAAACGAAGGTTTTTCTGGGGGTGAGAAAAAGCGTAATGAAATCTTACAGATGGCTTTACTAGAGCCTACTTTAGGAATTTTAGATGAAATTGATTCAGGTTTAGATATTGATGCTTTACGCATTGTGTCTGAGGGGGTAAATCATTTGAAAAAACCCGATAATGCTTTCTTATTAATTACCCATTATCAAAGATTATTAGACTACATTAAGCCTGATTTTATTCATGTAATGTCCCAAGGAAAAATTGTTTTAAGTGGTGATAAAAGTTTGGCTCTTGAGTTGGAAGAAAAGGGTTACGATTTCTTGGAAGAAGAGGAATTAGTAGAGGTTTAAATTCAGGCAAAGAGTTTAAATTCGGAAGGGGTTTAAATTCGGGAAAGGGGCTTAAGCCCCTTGTTAAAAGAAATAGATTTTAAGTGTTAGGTTAATTAATTTTTTAGTTGTAAATTTTATAGTATATTTTTATGTCTGATTCTCTGGTTACATTAAATCCTAATAATTTTACAGTCAATAAAGATGCTTATTTAGGTGGTTTGTTACAAGTCGGTGAAAGCAGCAACACTAATTTTGGTGGTGTTTTAGGTAATTTTATTGAGCAAGTAAGACAAAAATCTGCTAATGAGGTAGTTAAATTAAATATTCCTACCAATAGGGATGAGGCGTGGCGTTTTACTGATTTAACTGCTTTACAAAAAGTTGATTTCCGTACCCCGACAAAACAGAGTTTATCTAATTTTGTTTTAGATGGTTTTAAGTTGCAAGAAGCGTCTAATTCTCGCTTAGTTTTTGTTAATGGTTTTTACGATAAAAATTTGTCTGATGTGTCTGGATTGCCCGATGGGGTTTATGTGGGTAATTTAGCTGATTTAGATGATAGTAAAAAAGAAAAAGTTGGTCATTTTTTAACTAAAAATCAACCTGAAAATGAAGTTTTTTCGGCTTTAAATACGGCAGGAATTAATGATGCTTTTGTGGTGTGGATTGATAAAAATATAGAGTGTCACACTCCTATCCATTTACTGCATATTGTGGCAAAGGAAGATTTACCTATTTTGGTGCAACCCCGTATTTTGATAGTGGGGGAGGTTAATTCTCGTTGTGAAATTATAGAATATTATGGTGCTACTAGCGTTGGTTGTTCTGATGCGGTGGGTGGAAAGCCTTATTTTACTAATGCTGTCACCGAAATTCATTTACAGGAAAATGCTTCTTTAAATCATTGTCGTATTCAACGGGAATCGGGGGATGGTTTTCATATGGGCTTAAGTGCGATCGCCCAGTACCGTAATAGTAGTTATACTATCAATGAAATAAGTTTGGGTGGAAAACTATACCGTCATAACCTAGACATCATTCAAAAAGGAGAACAAACCTACACTAATCTTTTAGGTTTAACCATGGTGCAAGGAAAACAGATTGCTGATACCCATAGCCATGTGAGTTTAAATCATCCCTATGGTACTGTAAACCAACTCCATAAATATATTTTAGATGACTCTGGACACGGTATTTTTAATGGTAGGGTAAACGTGCCAAAACTAGCCCAAGAAACCAACGCCACACAACTTAATCGCAATTTATTGTTATCTCCCAAGGCAAGGATTAACACCAAACCAGAGTTACAAATCACAGCGGATAATGTGAAATGCGCCCACGGTGCAACGGTTAGCCAATTAGAAGCCGATGAAATTTTTTATCTTCGTAGTCGTGGCTTAAACGACAATGATGCCCGTCATCTTTTACTTGATGCTTTCGCCGCCGAGATTATCGATAAAATTCCCTATCAATCGTTGATTCAAAGGTTAACCCAGTGTGTTGCTTGTCGCACCATCGATTAACAATACCCTCACCCCCACCCCCTCTCCCAAAGGCGAGGGGCATAGTTTTTTAAAGTTGGGTTTATTACCCCACAAAAGCAGATGATGAGCTATTACTCATTATCACTACTAATTAATTTATTATTTTATTACCATTGCCCATTCCCTGTTCCCCATTCCCCAAAATATTGCTATAAGATAGTAAAAATCTTTTATTGTTAAGTGAGGGGTGAAGTTTGATGAAATTACGTCAATTGTTGTCCAATATAGAACAGATTAACTCTATTCCTGAACATCCTGCCCTAGATTTTGAGGTAAAAGGGGTGGTGACGAATTCTCAGCTAGTGTCATCGGGGGATGTATTTATCGGGATGCCTGGCACAAGGGTTGACGGGGGAGAGTTTTGGCAAAGTGCTTTGAGCGAAGGGGCGATCGCCTCTATAATTAGTAAAGAAGCCTATGATAAAAATACCCCTACCGAGTCGGATTGTGTCATCATAGCCGATGATATGAATGATGTTTGTGCGCAGATTGCTAATAAATTTTATGATTATCCTAGCCAAAAATTAACCATGGTAGGAGTTACAGGCACTAACGGCAAAACTACCACCACTCACTTAATCGAATTTTTCCTACAACAAGCCCAGAAAAAAACCGCCCTCTTTGGCACTCTCTACGCCCGTTGGCAAGATTATCAAAAAACCGCTAGTCATACTACCCCCTTTGCGGTGGATTTACAGGCGCAATTGGCAGAGGCTATAAACGCCCAAAATCAATATGCTGTAATGGAAGTAAGCTCCCATGCCCTCGCCCAAAAAAGAATAAAAGGCTGTCATTTTGATGTGGCTGTATTTACTAACTTAACCCAAGATCACCTCGATTATCACAAGGATATGGAGGATTATTTTCAAGCCAAAGCCCTCCTATTCAATCAAGAATATCTCCATGGCAAAGCCATTATTAATTATGATGACCCCTACGGACAAAGATTGATCAACTCTATAGAATCGGAAAATGTCTGGAGTTATAGTGTTACTAATACGGAGGCGGATTTGTACACCACCGATTTAGTATATCAAGCCCATGGAGTTGAAGGCATTTTGCACACTCCCCAAGGAGAAATCAAATTTTCCTCTCCCCTTGTCGGGCAGTTTAACCTAGCAAATCTTTTAGCTGGAGTGGGTGCGGTATTACAACTAGGCATTGATTTAGATACTATTACCCAATGTTTACCCCAGTTTAAAGGGGTGCCGGGGCGCATGGAAAGGGTGGAAGCTAAACCGAATCAGGATATTACCGTTATTGTGGATTATGCCCATACCCCCGATAGTTTAGAAAATTTACTCAAAGCATCCCGTCCTTTTATTAAGGGTAAAATGATATGTGTGTTTGGTTGTGGGGGCGATCGCGATCGCACTAAACGTCCTATAATGGGTAAAATTGCCGC
Organism: Cyanobacterium sp.; assembly: GCF_054166785.1. Classification (NCBI taxonomy): domain Bacteria; kingdom Bacillati; phylum Cyanobacteriota; class Cyanophyceae; order Chroococcales; family Geminocystaceae; genus Cyanobacterium; species Cyanobacterium sp. The sequence goes on along the minus strand of NZ_JBSZCP010000026.1, from coordinate 15,142 downwards.
TGATTTAGCCGATGTAGTGGTAGTAACTTCCGATAATCCTCGCACCGAAAATCCCACTCAAATTCTCGAAGATGTTTTGGCGGGTATCCCTAACCATATTAAACCCATTGTACAGGGCGATCGCTCCTTAGCCATTCAAACCGCCATAAAAACTGCTCAACCCGGTGATGGAGTGTTAATTGCAGGAAAAGGTCATGAAGACTATCAAATTTTAGGCACAGAAAAAATTCATTTTGATGACAGGGAAGAAGCCCAAAAAGCCCTCATCAATAATTGAGAATGAATAATTGATAATGGAGAATTGAATTTATGTTTAATTTTCCATTTCTTGAGTTGATTACTTTTCTGGCATTATTACCCCTTGACAACTCCTCTGCCTAAAGACGAGAGGATTCTTCCTTCACTAAGTGATGCCTTTCAAAAGTAAACTTTTTACTTGGTCTTACTCTCTCTCCAGAAGCTGTAGCGATATGCCCTACCGCCAAAAATACCACAGACGTTATACTTGAAATTGGCTTGGTTTTTGCCTATTTACTGTCCGTAGCTACATCGGTTAAAAACCTTGCTAAAATTTTAACATAAAGCCGTCATGAATGACGGGGTTTTATACCCAAAATTCTTGATAAGGGCTTAAAACCCCTTGCTCATCTACTGCATCTATCAAAAAAGAATGAAAAATAATAGTCCTGCCAGTGAAGCCATTGCCCTATTGATTGACTTAGCCCAAAAAGGAGAAATTGATCCTTGGGATGTACAAGTAATAGAAATTATAGATCGTTTCTTGGCAGAATTAAACCTAAAAGAAAGTAATACAATCGATATTTTAGATCAAGATTTATCCCACTCAGGGCAAGTTATGTTGTGGGCATCAATGTTAGTTTTATTAAAAGCTGATACCCTCGAAAAATTAGGACAAAAAGAAGTAGAAATAGAAGAACTTTACATAGAAGAAGATCTTGAAAATACCATCAGAAAAAGACAACTACAATCGAACCTAGAACAACAAATTAAAAGAAGAACATCTGCTCTTCCTCCTCGTAAAAGAAGAGTTACGTTATCTGAATTTATAACCCAGCTTCAAGACATTGAAAAAGAGCTGAAAAAAGCAACGAATCTCCATGGATTAAATTTAAATAAGAAAAGAAAATATACTAAAAAACAAGCTCTAAAAACCATTACAGAATTAGCCCACGATGAAAATTTAACTCAGTTAGCCCATGACTTAAATATCTTTTTAACTCAAAATTTATGCAATATATCGGAACATAGGGAACACATAAAATTAGAACAATTAGTAACATCATGGAGTCAGTACCAAGAAACACCTAAACAAGATAAAGTAGGAATATTTTGGGCATTATTATTATTATCATCCCAATCAAAAGTGGAACTATCTCAAGAGGAGTTTTATAAAGATATTGATATAAACATTTTGATCAATGATTAGGATTGGCTGAATAAATTATAGGTTTTTTAATCCTATAAAATGTTTTATACTGCCAAGGCTAAAAAACAAAGAATAATCACTATTTTAAATGACCCATAGCATTTTTTATAACTATGAAATCTATTTTTTATTGTCTTTTGCTTTTCAGCTAAACTTTTTTACCACCCTAAAACGGGAATTGTTATATTAGATCAAGTCCGACTCATAAACCATACTTTGAGTCCAGTATTATTGACTATTTAGGATCAATTAACTTTATCTTCTAAACTGGTTTAATCACCCTTCCAAGAAAAATATTAAACATTTCTTAAGAAAAACCTAAAAAATACTATAAATTGGTAATAGTAGCAACAAAAAAATATGCCCATGGGGAGTGATATTCAGGATGTATCCATCAGACAGTGATCCAGTTTTTGGCAAAAACAACAATACAGAACAAACCAAAAAATCTCTTCAACTATTATTATTTGTTGATAACCGTCATAGTTCGCAAAAAAATATTCAAGAAATCAAAATCTATCTTCAAAGTTTAACCAATGACTATGAATTTCAATTAGAAGTCTTAGAAATTACGAAATATCCCCATTTAGTAGAGCATTTTAAACTGGTTGCTACTCCAGCCCTCGTAAAAGTTAACCCTGCCCCCCAACAAACCCTCGCAGGAAGTGATTTAACCGCACAATTGCAAAAATGGTGGGATAAGTGGCAATATTCTTTGACTCAGGGCTTTGAGAATGAGATAGACGACAAAGATTCTATTTTACAAACTTGTTTACCTTCTTCTGAGTTGATTCGTTTGAGTGATGATATTTTTCAGCTGAGGCAAGAGGTAAAAAATTTACAACAACAATTAGATTTTAAAGATCAAATGTTGGCTATGTTAGTGCATGATTTACGTAATCCTTTAACCGCTGCATCCTTGGCGGTAGAAACCATTGAGTTAGCCATTGATGAGGTTGATAGGGAGAAGTTATTTTTGCTACAAAAGAAACTTTGTGTTCAGACTAAAAAGCAATTTAAAGTCATGAATAAGATGATTACTGATTTATTGGAGACATCAAAAAAGACTAATCATCAACTCAATATTGTCCCGATAAAAGTTAATTTGATTAGTTTATGCAATGATTTATTAAATAGTTTTAGTGAAAAAATTAAGATTAAAAATCAATTTTTAATTAAGGATATTCCTCAAGATTTACCTGCGGTATATGCAGATCCAGAATTGATTTATCAAGTGTTGGTTAATTTGATTGAAAATGCAATTAAATATACTCCTAATCAGGGAAAAATTACTGTGGCTATTCTCCATAAAACTACTCAAAAAATAGAGGTTAGTGTTATTGATACGGGTTCGGGTATCCCCCCAGAAAAAAAAGAGCTTATTTTTGATGGTCATTTTCGCTTAGAAAGGGATATAAAACAGGAAGGATATGGCATTGGGTTGGCTCTTTGTCGTCAGGTAATTAATGCTCACTATGGTCAAATCTGGGTGGATGATAACGGAAATCAGGGCAGTTGTTTTCGCTTTACCCTACCTGTCTATATTTAATTTTTTGTTATGATGAAGGTGAGGTAATTAAATCATTAAAGTTAGTATGATTAGTTTCTATACTCTTTGATGTATAAAGATTATAAAGTAAATATACTGATATTTTATTTTGGACTATTATTCAATTTTTACTATTTTATACAAGTCTTGATTTTAAAAATCACAGTAATTATTACTGAATTTAAACAAGTTATTTAAATATTTTACATAACTTTACAGATGAATTGATTACTTTGTAAAATCCCTGACATATTAAGAGAAATATGGGGAAAATAAAGGTAATATATTATATATAGATAGGGGGAAAGTTTATGAAAAAACTATTAACTATTGCGGTAAGTGCGATCGCCCTTAGCGTTATTATGAGTCCAGAAACCATGGCACAAAATGCTGACCATGTAAAACAACTCATAGAAACAAATCAATGTATGGGTTGCGACTTAAGAAACGCAGACTTAGAAGGAAGTCATCTCATTGGTGCAGACTTGAGAAATGCAGACTTAAGGGGAGCAAACCTACGCCATGCAAACCTGGAGGGTGCGGACTTAGACAGAGCAAACCTTGCCCATGCTGACCTTCACAACGCATTTTTAACCAATGCAACCATGAACTATGCTAACCTCAACAGCACAAACCTAGGTTACGCTACCATGTTCGATACCCATGTACATAATGCTTTTATGCACAACCTGAACATTGAAGAGGCAACCATTTACAACACAAATATTGGTGTAGGGGGACAATATCTCGATTAATAATTATGATTAGAAAATACTTAAATTAAAGCCTCTTTTCTACATGGAAAGGGGTATTTTTTATACCATATGGTATATTGTTGAAAAAAATACATTATAGAGATAAAAAATGAGTTTAATAGGAAATATTATCTGGTTAATTTTTGGTGGTTTTCTGAGTGGATTAGGTTATATTCTCGGTGGTTTAACTATCTGCCTAACCATTATCGGCATTCCTTTCGGGGTTCAAGCCATCAAGTTAGGGGTTGCAACCATGACACCCTTTGGCAGACGAGACTATGTTTCCCCGAACTATTCCAACACTTTAAACACTATTTTTAATGTAATTTGGTTATTGTTATTTGGTTGGGAAATTGCCATTTCTCATCTTGTCCATGGTTTGATTTTAGCTATTACAATTATTGGCTTACCCTTTGCTAAACAACATTTTAAATTGATTCCCATTGCCCTATTTCCCTTTGGCAGAGAGTTGCGATAGTTGATTTTTTGCCACAGGGCTTGTTGGGGGTGTACTTTTTCTGAATCGAAATGAAGTTAAGATATAATCAAAGGTTTGCACTGTAAATTATAGTTAATAATTATTAAATTATGTTTTGGGCGGATAAAATAGCAGAAAGTTCCCAACAAGAAGAATTAGTAAATGACTCCAAAACCCCTTCAGGTAGGGTACACGTAGGCTCTGTGAGGGGTGTTATTATTCATGATGTAATGTATCGAGCTTTAAAAAGGGCTGGTAAACCCGTTAAATTTACCTATGGGGTGGATGATTATGATGCCCTAGACACTGTACCCCATTATTTAGACCAAGAAAAGTTTGCCCCCTACCTTGGCTATCCCCTTTGCAATGTACCTTCTCCTGATGAGAAAAGCAGTGATTATGCTAAATATTTTATGGAGGAGTTTCTGGAGGTTTTCGACTATTTGGGAGTAAAGGCGGAAATTTATTATTTAAGGGATTTATACCGCTCTGGAAAAATGAATCCCTATATCGACACTTTTTTAAAAAATGCTCAGGGTATAAAAGATGTTTATTTGAGTGTGAGTAAGTCTGAGCGCCCTGATAATTGGTATCCTTTTCAGGTAATTTGTGAAAATTGCGGTAAAATTGCCACCACTGTCACCACTGACTATAATGGCTCTGAGGTTTTTTATACCTGTAAGGAAGATGCTACGGATTGGGTGAAGGGTTGTGGACATTCTGGTTGGGTGTCTCCTTTTGATGGTAATGGTAAATTGCCATGGAAGGTGGAATGGGTTGCGAAGTGGAATTTGATTGGTGTCACCATGGAGATGGCAGGAAAAGACCATTCCCAGAAGGGTGGCTCGAGGGATGTGGCAAATGCGATTTCCCGTAAGGTTTTGGGCAAAAAGCCTCCTTTTCATTCTCCCTATGAGTTTATTTTGGTAAATGGTACTAAAATGAGTTCTTCTAAGGGGGTGGGTTCTAGTGCTAAGGATATGGCGGATTTATTACCCCCAGAAATTTTAAGGTTTTTGATGTTAAAAACTCAGCCAAAAACGGTTATTAATTTTGCTCCTAATTATGATAATATTACCCGTTTATTTAGGGATTATGATAATCTTTTAAATACCTATGCCCAGTTGAAAAAAGAGGATGACAATGTAGAGTTAGATAAGACTTTATTACCTTTATTTTATGCTCAATTGGATGAAGAAATTAAGCCTTTTTATACTTTTGATATTAGTACCCTAATTTCCTTGTTACAAGTTCCCCATTTGGATATTGTGGAGGAGGTCAAAAAACGGGCTGAGGTGGAGTTAACTGAGTATGACTGGGTTAAGATTAATGAACGCATTGCGATCGCCCGTAAATGGTTAGCGGATTATGCTGATGAGGAAGAAAAATTAGTTATTTATTTTGACTCTATTCCTGAAATTGTGTCAGAATTAACGGATGATCAAATTACTTATTTAGCAAAACTAAAAGAAACTTTAACTACCCTTGAAAAATGGGAAGGGGAAGAGTTACAAACAGCTTTATTTACTGCCATGAAACAGTTAGAATTTAAACCCCCTGTGGCTTTTCCTGCGGTATATTATAGCTTTTTAGGTAAGGAAAAAGGACCAAAAGCTGGTTATTTATTGTCTTATTTAGATAAGGATTTTGTCTTACAAAGACTAGGGGATGTCATCAAAAAATAATGGGTATGTCAATTTTCAATGATTGATACCGCAACATTATAAAAAATAACAAGGGGTTTAAACCCCTTACCGGCCTAATGATCCATCATTTCCATGGTGGTAACATAGAATAGAGAGAGTAGTAATTTAAAAGGGATAGTATGACAAGTAAAATATTGATACTCGGTGGTGGCTTTGGGGGGCTTTATACTGCCTTGAGGTTGCAGGAGTTGGATTGGGGTGTTAATTTTCCTGAGATTACTTTAGTGGATAAGGGCGATCGCTTCTTATTTTCTCCCTTACTATATGAGTTAGTCACCGAAGAAATGCAAAGTTGGGAAGTAGCCCCCTACTACACCGAATTATTAGAAGATAGCAAAATCAATTTTATCCAAGACACCGTCACAGGGGTAAACCTTCAACAAAAAACCGTCAGCCTCAAATCTAACGATACCCTAGAATATGATCGTTTAGTCATCGCCTTTGGTGGCACAACACCATCTCAAACCGTTTCAGGGGCGAAAGAATATGCTATCCCCTTCCGCACCCTTGATGATGCTTACACCCTCAAGGAAAAACTAAGACAACTAGAAAACTCAGAACAAGAAAAAATCCGAGTCGCCATAGTCGGTGGTGGTTATAGTGGCGTAGAATTAGCCGTCAAAATAGGCGATCGCCTCCAGGAACGTGGTAAAATTAGGATTATAGATAGGGGCGATAAAATCCTCAAAAAATCCCCTGAATTTAACCGTAAAGCAGCGGAAAAAGCCCTTAGCGATAGAAAAATATGGCTAGACTTAGAAACCGACATCACCAAAATAGAAGAAAATCAAATTTCTTTGCAATATAAAAACGTGGTTGATACTATCCCCGTTGACCTAGTATTATGGACAGTCGGCACCAAACCAGTCAAAATATTAGATGGTCTTAGCCTACCCCAAAATGAACAAGGAAAACTAACTATCAATCAAGAATTACAAGTAGAAAACTATCCCGAAATTTTTGCCCTCGGTGATTTAGTCGAATCCCTTGATAAAGACGGTAATATTCTCCCCTCCACCGCCCAAGTCGCCTTCCAACAATCAGACTACTGTGCTTGGAATATTTGGGCATCTTTAGAAGAAAAACCCCTCCTACCCTTCCGCTATCAACCCCTTGGAGAAATGATTGCCCTCGGCATTGATAATGCTACCCTCAGCGGTTTAGGAATATCCCTTGATGGTGGATTGGCCTATTTAGCCCGTCGTTTTGTGTATCTATATCGTCTTCCCACCGCAAAACATCAATTAAAAGTGGGTTTAAGTTGGTTAAGTACCCCTTTAGTGAACTTTCTTTCTTCATGAGCAACTTAAAACTTACTCACTAAAAATAATGAGATAAAATTGGGCGAAGGGCTACTATAAAATTTAAAAATATGAAAACATTTAGTAATTTAATCATCACTTTTATTATTTCTTTTTGGATCATTATTTTACCTATTTTTGCTATCCAAAATGTAGCTCCCATTAGCCTAACTTTTTTTGGTTTTCAATCAATTTCGATTCCCCTAGGAATCTTAGTTTCATTTTCCGTATCCAGTGGTTTTATCGGCGGGGCTTTATTACCAGTTTTTTTTAGTCCTATGAATAAAAAGAAAAGATTGAAAAATGATAAAAGGAGAAAATCGGAAAATTTTGTTAGGGATTGGGAATTAGAAGAGGAAGACGATGATCCTATTTTTGATTGGTAAAAAAAGAATTAATTAGGATATATTAATATCTGTACTACAAATAGATTTTACCTCTGATAAAGTGGTTAAATTCATATCAACTAATTCTAAACCATATTCTAGCCCCGTAACCATAGAATTTTTCCTTAATTTTTCCATCAAATCAAACAAATTTTTATGATCAACAATCGCCCGTTGTGCGACACTATCTATCGTTAATATTTCTGGTACTATTAACATTTTTTCTTGACATTTTTCCATATTACTAGAAACATTATTATTAGTTTTTTTCGCTAATTTTAGATTAATAATACCTCTCAAATTTAATGCAATTTCAAACGGTTTTATATCCCATTTTGATAAGGTTGCAAAAATCAGGGCGATGGAATTAATCTCCATTTCCACAATCACTAATTTACCATGGCTAACGGCACTAAATACTTCCTCAGCCGTTAAGCTATCTTTTAGTTTATTTATATAAATCACATCTGGATTTTGACCCATGATTATTTTTAATTCTTGAGCAAAATTTCTTGATTCCTGAACTATAGAATCATCATATTGAGTAATATCAGGTAAATCATAGATTATAGTATCTTCTAAGCTATAAATATTAATATTTTTTTTTACTAATTCTTTTAATATTAAATAACTAACAGTAGTCTTTCTGGCTTTTGCTCCACCACTAATAATGATTAGCCCTGACGATAAATTAATTAAGTTTTTGATAGCCAATAATCCTTTTTTTACCACAAAAACTTGATTAAGCTCTTTTTGAATATGGCTATTATTTATTAATTCTATACTTACTGTTTCTGAGTATTTCCCCTTAACAATTTTGATAATAAAATAATAAATGTGATTATTATATATTCTTCTAATTTTACTAATTGGAAACTTATCTTTTTGATTAAAACCAGCAATAATTTTTATTCTATTTACTACTGTTTGATAAAATAAGTTTGGACAATCTAATTCTTTAAGAGAAAAACTTTGAGAAATCTTGCCATTTTTGCGACCTTTGATAACTAAATTATTGTCCTGACATTGAATATATACCTGTTCAATATCATTTTGAATAGTGTGACGTAGAATATTATTAACAAAGGTACTAATAGGAGCTTGATTAGAGTCCCTATGATCTAAAATTTCTTCTGGGGGGTAATCTTTCTTTTGATCAACATGATCCAATATTTGCTCTAAATCCACATCAGCTGGAATATTGAAATATTTATCTTGATTATTCATAGCTCTAGTATGGGAGAAACAATGATAAAAAATTTATTCTTCTCCTAGAGATTACCCTTTTCACCATACATATAATTCATGTAGTCAAATTTTCCAGCGCCCCTTAAATATGCAGAAACTCACAATAAAAGGGTGAGAAATTCCCACCCCATAATATAATTTAGAAATTACCTACTAAGGCCTCCTTGCATCTGTCGCAGATTAATGGTTCATCAACAAAAGTGCCTACGGAATTAGAATAATTCCAACACCGATCGCACTTACGCCCTTCCGCATTAACAACTGCTACCTTAAGAGTAGTATCGGTTAAAGTGATTTCCCCTCGATATTCACTCTCATCTAGTGCAGACTCATCGCTTACTAACTCTACCTGAGAAACCAACAAGAGATAGCGTAACTCATCTACCTTGTTACCCTCATTAAGAGCATCATCAGGATTGAGACTAGCTAATGTATCCGCTAACGTACCAGTGGTATCATATACCAACACCTTCGCTTCAAGGGATGCACCGATGAGCTTCTGATTACGAGCATCATCCAAAATCTTATTAACCCCCGTGCGAATGTTGCGTAATTCTTGCCATATACTTGGAATAAAAGGAGGCTCTTTAAATTTTTCTAAATTAGATGATTTATTGTATGCTTCAAAAGGAAATTCAATCCAACCTGATTGAAAAACAGAAATAGATTTATCTTTGTCGGTATTAGTCATAAGCTTTTGGTAAGGTAAATTTTGCCAAATATCCTCCGCCATGTGACAGAGTACAGGGGCATAATTAATTACTCAATTTTTTTCGTTGCTTTTCGGTGTAAACATTAATCTTATTTTTTATCTCTAATTCTTCATTTTGACTGATAACCCATCCTTTTTTATGTTTTTGTCTAACCGCATTTATATATTTTTGCGACATCATCAAAAGATACTTTTTTGGTTCTGGCATTGGATGTGTTTTCCCAAGCTTAGTTAGTTTTTCGTGTTCATTGTATCGTTTGTTAATATTTAACCAATCCTTAGGAAAATAAATTTTAAAGGCTTCCAAATAATCATCATTCGTGAATTCAGGTCTCATAATTTCGGCGAGTAAAGGTAGTTTATCCTCTTTTCTCATAATAATTTGACCTTTAGAAACTCTTTTTCTACTCATAGTTTTTTTAAGATTTTATCTTTGGCTATTTACTTAGAATACATTAAAGTTTTCCAATAAATTAAATTAGTTCCTCCTATGTTCAATGTTTTAAACATAGAGGGAACATTTGCATTTGTATTTATGGATTTATTTTCTAGCTTATTATGACACTAAAAATTTCCAACAAGAGCTTCCTTGCATCTGTTGCAGATCAAAGGTTCATCGCTAAAAGTACCCACTGTTGTAGAATAATTCCAGCATCGGTCACATTTTCTTCCATCTGCAGTATCCACAATAATAAGTAGATTAAGAGCATCTGGAAAAACACTACTCAAGGTTGCTTGTTTTTTTATTTGTTCTAAGTTGTTTTTATTGCTTAAAGTTTCTCGAAGACTAGAGTCATTTATTTTATTGATAAATTTAGGATCTTCAATATCTGAAATGGACTCCAGTAACTCGACTTGAGAGACTAAGAATAAATATCTTAACTGATTGACATTAGCAATCTTTGTATCTTCATTATTGTTTAGTATTCTTAGTTTATTTTTTAACTCTTCATTCTGAACCAAAAGAAATACTTTAGCTTCTAAGGAAGAGCCTATTTTTTTTGCATTTCTGGTATCGTCCAGTTCTTTATTTACTTGTACTCGTATTTTTCTGATTTGGTTCCAAGTGTCGTAAAGATTTTGATTTTCTATCCACTCAGGTTCTAATTTGACCCAACCAGCCTCAAACACTGAATTACAGGGCTTTTGGTAGGGTAAATTTTGCCAAATATCCTCCGCCATGTGACAGAGTACAGGGGCGATCGCCCTTGCCAGATTTTCTAGTATAATAGCCATAACAGTTTGACAACTGCGACGACGAGCAGAATTAGGATCAGAAATATAAAGCCTATCCTTAGCAATATCCAGATAGAAATTAGAAAGATCAACTACACAAAAATTCTGTACCTTTTGGAAGAACTTAAAAAATTGGAAACCCTCGTAAGCCTCAGTGATTTCCGTAAAAACCTGATGGGTTTCATGCAAAATGTACTTATCCAACTCAGGTAAATCTGCATAACTCACCGCATTTTTAGTAGGATCAAAATCATGTAAACTACCGATCAAAAATCGAGCCGTATTACGAATTTTACGATAAACATCAGACAACTGCTTGATGATACTATCCCCAATGCGCACATCTCCAGAATAGTCCGTAGAAGACACCCAAAGCCTTAACACATCAGCACCATAGGGAGGTTGTTGTTTTTGATTTTTACCACCATTAATGATTAAATTAGGATCAACCACATTACCGATAGACTTACTCATCTTCATGCCTTTTTCATCTAACACAAAACCATGGGTTAACACAGTCTTATAAGGAGCATGACCATTTACCGCTACACTGGTTAAAAGACTAGACTGGAACCAGCCCCGATGTTGGTCAGAACCTTCTAAATATAAGTCCACAGGGTATTTCAACTCCTCCCGTTGATTTGCTACTGCTGCCCAAGACGAACCAGAATCGAACCATACATCCATAGTATCCATACCCTTACGGTAAGACTTGCCATTGTTACGGTAACTCTCAGGCAACAACTCCTCCACTGACATCAACCACCAAGCATCAGAACCCTTTTCCCTGATAATATCTCTCACATGGTTAACAGTCTCCTCATTTAACAAAGGCTCATGGGTTTCCTCATCATAAAACACAGGAATCGGTAAACCCCAACTACGCTGACGAGAAATACACCAATCACTCCTTTCACTTACCATAGGAGTGATTCTATTCTCTCCTTGGGCAGGAATCCAGTTAACCTCTTTAATAGCCTTTAAAGCCTCCTCTCGGAAACCATCCACCGACGCAAACCATTGCTCCGTAGCACGGAAAATGGTGGGTTTCTTAGTACGCCAATCGTAGGGGTATTTATGTTGATAGGCTTCTTCTTTTAACAAGCTACCTTTATAGGTTAAAGCATCGATGATGGCTTGGTTAGCATCCTTCAACACATTTAAACCCTCAAATTCCCCTGCTTCCTCCGTAAAGTTTCCCTTATCATCCACAGGAGAGAGAATGGGTAAATGATACTTTTGCCCTGTGATGTAGTCTTCCTGCCCATGGCCGGGGGCAGTGTGTACTAATCCTGTACCAGATTCCGTGGTAATGTAATCACCGCCGATAACTACGGGGCTTTCTCTGTCAAAGAGGGGATGTTGATAGGTGGATAATTCTAAATCAGCACCCTTGATGGTGGTTTTAACTTCTAACTTGACACCAAAGGTATTACCAAGACTTTCTACTAAATCCTGAGCAACAATCAAATATTGCCCCCCCCTTATTAAGGAGGGTTGGGGGGAATCATTTTCCGCCATAACTTCCACCACTGCATAATCTAACTTACCATTTACCGCCACAGCTAAGTTACCTGGGATTGTCCAAGGGGTAGTAGTCCAGATGGCAACCCCTAAATTAGGCATATACTGCTCTAAATGTGAGGCTTTTTCGCTTAACTTGGTGAGGGTGAAACTAGCGTAGATACTACGGGAAGTATGCCCTTCAGGATATTCTAATTCTGCCTCAGCGAGGGCGGTTTGAGAACTAGGACTCCAATGGACGGGTTTTAAACCACGGTAGATATAACCATTGAGCGCCATTTTGCCAAATACTTCGATTTGGGCAGCTTCATATTCAGGTTTGAGGGTGAGGTAAGGGTTTTCCCAGTCTCCCCAGATGCCATAGCGTTTAAATCCTTCGGCTTGTTTTTTTTGGGTTTTGATGGCAAAGTCACGGGCTTTGTACCGTAGTTTGATGGGGGTTAATTCGCTTCTTTTATCTTTGTCGATGCTTTGTAATACTTTTAATTCGATGGGTAAACCGTGGCAATCCCAACCCGGTACGTAACGAACTTTATGCCCTTGTAATAATTTATATTTATTGATAATATCTTTAAGAACTTTGTTTAAGGCATGACCCATGTGTAAGTCACCGTTGGCATAAGGGGGGCCGTCATGGAGGACAAATAATTCTTTGGGGTTATTTTCGGCTAGATTTTCATATATTTTATTTTCTGCCCAAAATTTCTGTAATTCTGGCTCTTTTTGCACCGCATTAGCTCTCATATTAAAGCTAGTTTGGGGCAAATTCACGGTATCTTTATAATTTTTAGGTTCACTCATGGATAAGAGAGATTAATTAATATAACTTTTTACATTCTGCTATTGTATTGCGAATAGGTGTTGTATCTCAATGTCAAAATTGGCGAAGAAAGACTTAATCGAATTACTTTTGACTATAAAAAAAAGAGGGATAATCCCTCTGTGATGGAAAAATTAATCAGTTTTGCAATGATTTATGTGGGAATTGCTTCCCCGGGGCGTAGTTTTGCCCATTTATTTTTTTCCTCACTAAAGCTATCACAACCGACAACATCCCATTCTGTTTCTATATAGTCTTCACGGGTACGGATGTTTACGTTAATGGAGGGATTTTCAGGCTCAAAACTTGGTTTGTCTGTTAGGTGGGGTTGCTCATGTTGAGTTTCTACGGCATGATAAGTATTGCAACGGTCAACATAGTAACAGTTTACACAGATACACATAGGCTTTTTCTCCGACTGTCTCTACTCCCTAATCTAGCTTAATTTTCACGAGGTTGGTTATTTATTAATGTTTATTGCGGATTTTTTAAGACAAGTATTGCCTTTTGATTTGGATTTGTTGCCCCCTAATGCTTTTTTGGTGGGGGGAGTGGTTAGGGATGCTTTATTGCACAGGAGAAGGGATTATATTGATTTAGATTTTGTTTTACCCCATGGGGCAATTCAAACGGCGAAGTTTATTGCTAATAAGTATGGGGCTGGGTTTGTGGTATTGGATGCGGGGCGGGAGATTGCTAGGGTGGTTTTTCCTTCGGTTACGGTGGATTTTGCTAAACAGGAGGGGGATTGTTTGGTGGATGATTTATATCGTCGTGATTTTTGTCTAAATGCGATCGCCCTTAACCTATATAATAAGGAAATAGTAGATCCCTTAGAAGGTCAAAAAGATTTAGAAAAAGGTATCATCAGAATGGTATCACCAAAAAACTTAGAAAATGATCCCCTCAGAATTTTAAGGGCTTATCGTCAAGCCTCCCAATTAGGTTTTTCCATCACTCCCGATACTCGCACAAGTCTGCAACAACTAGCCCCCCTCCTGTCTCGGGTAGCGGCGGAAAGGGTAAAGAGTGAATTAGACTATCTCTTACAATCAAAAGATGGTTGTCATTGGTTACAACTGGCTTATGAAGATAATATATTATCCCATTGGTTAGCAAATATTACCTCAGAAAGTATTGTTAACTTATCAAAAATAGATCTAGTTTTAGGTAACATTACACAAAAATATTCTCTATTTCAAAATATATCTTCAGAGTTTTTAGGGTTAGCAAAACTATCTTGTTTAACTTCTAATATTCCTGAATTAGTTCAAGAGGAATTAATTAATTTAAAGTGTTCTAAAAATGAGATTAGAACGGTAACTACGATTATTAAATATCTTCCTGAGCTACTTAATTTTAATTTAAATACCACCCTTAGAGAGCAGTATTTTTTCTTTCTTAATGTTAGTGATACTTTTCCTTTAATAGCTCTTAGGGCGATCGCCCTTAATCCTGATGATAGTATAATTGTATCTAAATTAATAGATCGTTATAGTAACAAAAATGATTTGGTAGCTCATCCTCAATCCTTAATTACAGGAAATGATCTCATCCATGAACTACATTTTAAACCAAGTCCATTAATAAAAGAAATTTTAACCGAGGTACAAATTGCTCATTTAGAAGGCAAAATTTACAGTAAAAAAGAAGCCCTTATTTTTGCTAAAAAATACTGTAATGAAAATCTCTAATTATTTACCCCTATTACCCATAATATCTAACAACGGGCTTAAACCCTTTGCCTTGTCATTACTGCCTATTATTACCAAAGAGTAGGTCAAATGAATACCCCCATTAAATTTCTCCACAAAACCTAATTAAATTAACGGTGGGAGTTTGACATCCTCCTCGGCATAAATGCACGAGGATTCCTACTAGAATAAACTTAATTGCTCAAATCTATTCTCTCGGTGGGTTGACGCTTCGTCGCCTACTGCTAACTTTACGCTAGTCTTACGCCCTGCTCCACGTCCGTTT
>NZ_JBSZCP010000025.1:0-67182 GCF_054166785.1 Cyanobacterium sp. | reverse complement strand
CGAATTTTGGCTTCAGGAACTGGAGTTTCAGCTTATCGCCCAGATGTAAGACGAGATAATAGAGGACGCAAGAAATCTACTATAATGCAGTCTGTTGGGTAAGAAGCTCACATTTCAGCGTAGCGAATGTGAGTAGTTCACACTCCCTTACATTCTGCCATGGAGAGGGACTTATTCCTTTAGCTTGAAATTATTCATAGAGAAAGTAGAGTAACTTGTTGACAGTAAAAGACAAAACCCCTTAAATCAATACAAATATTAATAAAAATTATTTTTTAAAGTTAATAATTATAAAAAAGTGGTAATTATTATTTTTACTTCAAGAAGCAGAATTTTAATAAAATTATCTACCATACACCGTATGGTAGCACCAGGAGGACAAAAAGTTTTTTATTATCTTGAATTTATCGATACACTTACTTTACAAATTAAAAATTTTATTTTTGACAAAAAATGCTTTTAGACTTAGCTTTAATCTTAATCATCGGTTTTTTTGCGGGGGAAATCCTTAGTAAATTAAAAATTCCTAGCTTAGTGGGAATGATACTCGCAGGAATCATTTTAGGCTCTCAAGGTATTAATATTTTGAGTGAATCTGCCCTAGAATCTGCCGATAGCTTTAGAACCCTTGCAGTAATGATTATTTTAATGAAAGCAGGGTTAGGGCTTGACCGTCAAAAATTGCAACAACAAGGAAGTGTAGCCCTTAGATTAGGGTTTTTACCAGCTATTTGTGAGATGGTAATGATTACTTTTTTGGCAATGAATTTTTTAAACTTTGACTTGCCTACGGGGTTACTTTTAGGATGTATCTTATCAGCGGAGTCTCCTGCTGTCATTGTGCCGGGGATGTTGCGACTAAAAAGTTTAGGCTGGGGAGTAAAAAAAGGAATTCCTGATGCTATTTTGACGGGAAGTGCGTTATCTGATGTTTTGTTATTATTGATTTTTAGTTTGTTAATTGCTCTATTTTCTCAGGGGGCAGATTTTAATTTAAGTTCTTTACAAACATTGCCTTTACAGCTAGTTTTACAAATTGTTTTGGGAGTTATTTTTGGATGGTTGTTGGCTAAAATTTTAGTATTTTTATTAGTGACTAAAAAAGTCTCTCAAAATTCCATATATGATACTATCATTACCGCTAGTTTGGCTTTGCTTTTAGTGATAATTGCCAGTGAATATCCATTTTTTTCTGGTTATTTAGCCGTTATGGGCGGGGGATTTTTCTTAATAGAATTTGCTCCTCCTTTGGGTAGGAGGTTAAGACAAGGTTTTGACACCCTTTGGAAGGTAGCCCAGATTTTTCTTTTTGTATTATTAGGGGCAAATATCCAACTAGATATATTGGGTAATACTTTGGGGGTTGGCTTAGTCATCATTTTTGTGGGTACTTTGGTAGGCAGGATGTTGGGTTGGTATTTATCTACGTGGGGTAGTAATTGGAATAGTAAGGAAAAGTTATTTTTACTCCCTGCCAATTCCGCCAAAGCAACGGTGCAGGCGGCGGTGGGGGCTATTCCTTTGGGTTTAGGCATTGATGGAGGTGAAGAAATATTGGCGATCGCAGCTTTATCGATATTAGTAACAGCACCCCTTGGGGCATGGGCAATTCCCACTTTTGCACCTCAGCTATTACAAAGGGGGGAGGTTGATCCTACCAAAGTGATGACGGATAATAAAATTGTGTTGTTGTCGGCGGTGAATGACTCCCCAGAGACTAAAGGAGTATTAACCAAAACAGCGGAAATGGCAAGAAGAAGTAATGCAGAGGTGATGGTTTTACACGTCATTCAAGATGATAAGTCCTCTGATGTGGATGCTCTAAAGTTACTTATCAGTCAAGTTTTAGCGGATATAGATTATCAATTTTTGGTTAGGGAGGGTTCAACTTCAGAAACGATTTTAAGGATTGCTGAAGATTTTCGAGTGTCGGAAATTGTGATGGGTAAACGTAACACTCATCGGGATATATTAATGGGTTCGGTATCTCAAAATGTATTAGAAAGTAGCACTATTCCTGTCATTGTTATTGATAATTGAGTAGGTTTGGGTAAGAAGATAAGAGGCAAGGGGCTTAAGCCCCTTGTTATGGTGAAAGGCATTGTGGAGTATGAGTGAATTATGTAAAACTAATTTCACCAATCAACTTAACCAGTTAAAATTAAGTTTGGTTAATTATGGGCAAGATAAATGGATAAAAAAATAATTCGGTTAGCCGATGAGTGGGAAACCAGAAAGTTAGGGGAAAACATAGCCCAAGATTTAAGCCCTAATACGGTTATTTTATTACGGGGCAATTTGGGAGCAGGTAAAACTACCTTTATTCAAGGGTTAGGGGCTGGTTTGGGCATCGAAGGTGCGATCGCATCTCCCACTTTTACTTTAATTAATGAATATTTAGAAGGACGTTTACCCCTCTATCACATCGACTTGTATCGCTTACAACCTGAAGAGATTAAACAATTACACCTCCAAACCTACTGGGAAGGCATAGAAGTTGAGCAGGGTGTTACTGCCATAGAATGGTCAGAATTATTACCCCATTTACCCCCTACCTATCTACAAATAGAACTAACCATCAACGATGACGACACTAGACAAGCAGTGATAATCGACTAATTTTTTATTTTTAGATGGAAAAAATAATTAGTACATAGGACGTGTAAAGTATCCTAATAATTACTACTAGCCCCCAAATCCATCGGTGGGGTTTTGGTAGTTGGTTTTAATGCGGATGGCGAGACTCGAACTCGCAAGGCCAAGGCCACACGCCCCTCAAGCGTGCGCGTATACCAATTCCGCCACATCCGCAAGGTACAGTAAATTATTATAGCATACCTTTTTTAAAAAATCCAGAGTAAAACATTTTCAAAAAATATCAATTTACTACTTTTACTGCGTCACGAAAAGTGTTATCATAATTTGTTTGGCAACAAAAAACAACCTTGCTTCTTAAACTAGAGAAGGAAGCCACTATAGTCCATAAGGAGAAAAATTTTAAAATGACTACTATCAACACCTACGAATTAATGTTTATCTTGCGCCCCGACTTAACCCAACAGCAAGTAAACCAGCAGATGCACAAATACCGTGATCTTCTCAAAGACTTAGGTGCGCAAAAAGTGTCCATGGATGTATGGGGCAAACGTCGTTTGGCCTATGAAATTCAAAGATTTCAAGAAGGATTTTATATCTTAAGTTACTTCACTGGGGATGGCTCTCAGGTTGCGACCCTCGAAAAAAATATGCGTCTAAGTGAAGAAGTAATTCGTTACTTAACCATGAAATTAGACAAAGGCATTGAATTTGAAGAAAACGAACTTCCTGAAGTAGAAGAAACCGTTGAAGTTTCTGCCCCTGTGGTAGCTACGGAAGAAGAAACCTCCGAGGAAGCCGTTTCAGAAGAGGAAGCCCCTGCCACGGAAGCTAGCGAAGAAGAAGCCACCCCCGTAGAGGCTTAATCATAATTTTAAGGTGGGCGTTGCCTGCCTTATTTTTTTCCATTAACCAAAAATTATTGTGTTAAAAAAAGGAAAGGGTTGGCGTATCGGTTGGCAAGAAAAAGCCGATGTTTATAAAGGTTTAATTGGTTCCGATGATTGGGCCTTTGAATTATCTGCCCCTGAAATGGAAGATTTTTGTCGCCTTCTAGTTCAACTAACTGACACCATGGAGAGCATGAAGGAACACATAATGGACGAAGAAACCATTTCCTGTGAAGTGGAAAGCGCTTTACTGTGGTTGGGGGTTGATGGTTATGTAAATAACTATGGTTTACGCATTATTCTTAATGAACATCGTGGGGCAGAAGGTACTTGGCCATATTCTGCTATTCCTGACTTACTAAAAGCCGTTCAGTCTTTAAAGTCATTTTAACTTGACAAAGATAAGTTTTGTTCGTTATAATCATATACTGTTGAGAAACGGGGCGTAGCGCAGCTTGGTAGCGCACCACTTTGGGGTAGTGGGGGTCGTGGGTTCAAATCCCGCCGCTCCGATAGTAAAAGTTCAGATTCTTCTACGGAAGTGTTTGGACTTTCTTTTTTTATGGGGGAATCTAACTGGTGAGTAACAGGCAAGGGGAGATTAACAGTTTATTACAACCTTTTCAGCGGTTTGGCATAAATTTGGGTTTGGTAAGAATCAAGAGGCTTTTGGCCGAGTTGGGCAATCCCCAAGAAAGAGTGCCTTTTATCCATGTGGCGGGTACTAATGGCAAAGGCTCGGTATGTGCTTATTTATCTTCTATTTTGACGGAAGCTGGTTACAAAACGGGTCGTTTTATTTCCCCTCACCTCATTAGTTGGAATGAGAGAATTTGTATTAATAATCAATATATTGATGATGATGGTTTAATTGACATCCTAGGGCATATCAAAAAAACCATTGACCTTCGCCCTGCAGATACCCCTCCCGAAGAATATCCCACTCAGTTTGAGGTAATTACCGCCGCTGCTTGGCTTTATTTTGCCCAATCAAACGTTGATGTGGCAGTGATGGAAGTAGGGTTAGGAGGGCGATTAGATGCTACCAATGTGGGCGATCGCCCTTTAGCTAGTATCGTCACCTCTATTAGTAGGGAACATTGGCAAAGATTAGGGGATACCCTTGCTAAAATCGCCACGGAAAAAGCAGGGGTAATCAAACAAGGATGTCCCGTCATTGTGGGTAAACTTCCCCCCGAAGCCCATGGGGTGGTCATGGAAAAAATTAAAACCCTCCAATGTCCTTATACCCTCATCGAACCTGCCCAAACAATAACTAAAAATCAAGAACGATGGGCAACCTATGGGGGAGTAGAATACCCCTTAAGTTTAAACGGAGATATACAACTACATAATTCCGCCATTGCGATCGCCACTATCCAAACCTTAATCAAACAAGGATGGAACATTGACCATAAAGCCATCATCCAAGGCATGAAAAAAACCCGTTGGCAAGGGCGACTAGAATGGATAAAATGGCAAAATAAAGATATTCTCATCGATGGCGCCCACAACGTTGACTCCGCCAAAATTTTAAGGGCATACGTCGATACCCTCAACACCAAAACCACTTGGGTAATGGGAATGCTATCCACAAAAGATCACCAAGGAATCCTAAAAACATTATTAAAATCAGAGGATCAACTAATCCTCGTCCCAGTACCCGATCATAGTAGTGCAGAACCAACGGAACTAGCCCATATTGCCCAACAAACCTGCCCCACCTTAGACAAGATCCAAATAGAATTAGATATATTTAAAGGACTAAATCAAGCCATTACCATGAACAACCCTTCAAAAAATAACATCGTTATTTGTGGTTCATTATATCTATTAGGCTACTTTTTAGGACAAACTCAAAGTAACTAATCCCTTAAAACCAAAAATTATCATGGTGCAGTGGAAAACCAGAATAGAAATTAACAATTTGTTACCCTATAATTGATTGGTTACTAGCTTCTTAACCCCATCTAAAAAAAATTATCGCTCCCTCGAAAAATGCAATTAGTACCCCTCAAAAGTAAAAGTAAAAAGAAATTTCCCAATACAACCCCCTACACCACCCTTTCTAACATTTCCCAAGAAAAGAAAAAAAAGTGGTTGACCGTAGGACAAAAAGATCAACCCATCATGATTATGATTTTGATTACTTTGTTCCTTTTTGGCGGTATTGCATCTCGACTAACCTATTTTCAGATTATTAAAGGACAAGAATTTGCCGATAAAGCAACATCTAACCGTACCAGAATTATACCCCAAGCCCCCGTTAGGGGTAACTTATTCGATCGCAGAGGAAGGGTATTAGCTTCCACCCGTTTATCCCATTCCGCCTACCTATTACCCAGAATCCAAGTGCAACCCAACTGGGAAGAAGTCAAAATAGAATTAGCCCAAATCTTAAATATCACCCCCGAAGAATTACAAGAAAAGCTAAAAGGAGAAAGCCTTGATACTCCTACCCTCGTAAAAGTTGGGAACAATCTTACCCCTCAACAAATAACGGAGATCGAGGAAAATAGAGAAGTATTAGGGGAAGTAGAACTAAGTATAGAAACCATCCGCAACTATCCCAACAACAGAGTTGCTTCCCACGTCCTCGGGTACACCCGAGAAATTAATGCCGAACAATTGGAAAAAATGCGTTCCGAAGGTTATCGTCTTGGAGATGTAATCGGACAAATGGGAGTGGAAAGAGGTTTAGAGTCCAAACTAAGGGGACAATGGGGGGGCATTGTCATGGAAACCGATGGGGCGGGGAGGGTTGTGCGCCGAGTGGGAGTACAAGAAGCCATTGCGGGGGAAGATATACAACTGACCCTTGATTTAGAACTGCAAAAAGTAGCAGAAGAAGCCCTAGGATCTCGCAAAGGAGCCGTAGTTGCCCTAGATCCCCGTGATGGTGGTGTTTTAGCCATGGTAAGCTATCCAGGATTTGACCCCAATATTTTTTCCGAGAACATCACCCCAGAAATTTGGCAACAAGTACAAGGACAAGGAAACCCTTTTATTAACCGCTCCATCGTCGGTTTTCCCCCCGCCTCCACCTTCAAAGTCGTTACCGCCGCCGCAGGAATGGAAACAGGCAAATATCCTCCCAATACGGTTTTGCCTACCTATGCCTTTCTCCGTCGAGCAGGAATGGCTCTAGGGGAGTGGAATCGTTCGGGTTTTGGTCCGATGAACTACATTCGCTCCATGGCTTGGAGTAGTAATACTTTCTATGGACAAATCGGTTATGGCATTGGGGGAGAAAATTTAATTGAATGGTCAAGAAAATTTGGCTTTGGCAGTAGAACAGGCATCGAACTCGTCGAAGAAAACCCCGGCTTGATTGCTGACAATGAATGGAAACAGAGACGATTTAACATGGATTGGACCGCAGGGGATACCCTCAATATGTCCATTGGTCAAGGATTTACCCTTGCTACCCCTCTACAGGTTGCCGGTATGTTTGCCATCACCGCCAACGGGGGTTATCGTATTGTTCCCCATTTAGAAAATAACCCAGAAACCTATCTTGCCCAGAGACAATCCTTGGAAATGAAACCAGAAACCATTAGTACCATTAAACAAGGACTCAGGGCCGTAGTTACCAGTGGTACGGGGGGTGGTGCTGCGGTTCCCAACATTGCCGTAGCGGGTAAAAGTGGTACTGCGGAAGCTCCTCCTGGAAAATCCCATGCTTGGTTTGGGGCATATGCTCCCTATGACAATCCTTCCATTGTGGTGGTGGCTTTTGTGGAACACTCTGGAGGGGGAGGAGGGGCTGTGGCTGCTCCCATCGTACAAAGGGTTTTATCCGCTTATTTTGCCGATGAAAGTAATTAATACAAAACCGTTACGGGGAACTTAATTTATTTTTATATAGTCCATAATGAGTAGATACGCAATTTAATATCTGTTTTTTATAATATGTCTAAATTAAACTCCTATAAAACCACTACGGCTTTATTTTTAAGTCTTACCCTCGGCTCGACGGCAGTTTTGCCTCTAACCCTAACCACAGCTTTGATAAATCCAGCCCCTGTGATGGCTCAAAGTAATCAGTTTAACGATGTGTCTCCTAACCATTGGGCTTCGGAGTTCATTGGGGCATTGGTACAAAGGGGGGTCATTGCAGGGTTTCCTGACGGAACTTTTCGCCCTGAAGCCCCTGTAACCAGAGCTCAATTTGCGGCCATGGTACAGAGTGCTCTGCCGAAGGATAATATCCGTGGGGGAATTAATTTTAATGATGTTCCTAGTAATTATTGGGCAACTGGAGCCATCAATAATGCTTACCGAATGGGCTTTTTATCGGGTTATCCGGGTAATGTTTTCCGTCCTGAACAAAATATTCCCCGTGAGCAGGTGTTGGTATCTTTGGCCAATGGTTTAAACTACGCCCCTACCAATAATGTTGATACGGTGGTAGGGTTTTTCAATGATTCTAATGCTATTTCTGGCTTTGCCCGATCGCCCGTCGCCGCTGCTACGGAAAGACGACTGGTGGTAAATTATCCCAATACCAGACAGCTTAACCCCACCCGTAATGCCACCCGTGCAGAGGTAGCTGCTTTCATTTACCAAGCCCTATCATCCCAAGGACAGGTTGCCAATTTAAGCTCTCCTTATATTGTTACCCAACAACCCGTTGCCACAGATAACCGCATTATGGCAGGAACCCAAATTCCCGTTACCTATGAGGCGGAAAAAATTCTTTTAACTCAAAACGAAACTGTTCCCATTACCCTTGTGGTTCGAGAAAACATGGTTAATAGTAGCGGAGCGGTAATTATTCCCCGGGATAGTATGGTTATGGGTGAGTTACGCCCTAGTGGTAATGGTACTCAGTTTTTTGCCCGAACTATCGAGTTACCTAATGGCAGAATGTATAATGTGGATGCTTCTTCTCAAGTTATTACTGAAACTGAGAGTGTTTCCCGTGGTACTAATGTAGGTAATTTAGTTACTAATGCGGCGCTTGGTACCGCTGCTGCTGCGGCTATTGCTGGGGTTACGGGCGATCGCACCATCACCACAGGAGAATTATTAATCGGTACAGGGGCTGGAGTTTTAGCCACCCTCATTCCTCAATTTTTAGGCAGAAACCGAGTTGATTTATTAGTAATTCGTCCCGAAACTAACCTTAATATCACCTTCAACAGTGACTTTGTCATGAACTAATGGGAAAAGTATTCGGTTATAAATAAACAATGTGAATAATGGACAATGGGTTTTATGCTCTTTGTCCTTTTTTTGTCATCACGACCTATACCAAGTCCGATTTATCTATATTTATTGTTTCTTTTATTATTCCCCATTAAATACCAATACCGAAGCGAATAGCTAAACTGGGGGTAATGGGGATGAGGGTAATTAAAGCCATGAATATGAGTAATAAACCCCAACCAGCACGACCATCATCAGGCTCGGTTAATTCGTTTAAATTTGGGCGTTCCAAATCTCTTTGTAAAAATAAAATGACGATGGCCCAATAGAAAGGTAAAGCATTAACCGTATTAAACAAACTAACAATACCTAGAACAACGAGAGTTAAAATTGTTGCTCGTCTGGCAATTTTACGACCATAGATAGCTTGAATAATTCTTCCCCCGTCTAGTTGTCCTGCAGGTAAGCAGTTAAGGGCGGTAATGACCAACCCTAACCAACCTAAAATCATCAGGGGGTGAATGCCAATGGTTTGTCCAGAAAGACTAGAGCCAAGGATTAATTTGGCTAAACCACCTACCAAGACTGAACCTTGAAAAAAGAGGGTAGGAATTTCTAGGGCATTATTCCCCCCAGACATCACCAAACCGAAAAAGAGCATTATGAGGGATAAACCACCCCCCAAAGCAGGCCCGGCGAACGCTACATCAAATAATACGGTACGATTAGGAACAAGGCTCTCAAAGCGGGTAATAGCGCCAAACGTTCCTATCTGAATATTGGGCAGAAGGAAAGGCAAACTTACTTTTACGTTATGCTTTTCTGCCATGATGCGATGTCCCATTTCATGGACAAAAACAATTAACCACAATCCTAGGGTAAGGGGTAGGGATTCGGGGTAGCGATTCCAGTTACCGATGAGATCAAATCCTAATAGGATACTGATGGCTTCAATGGAGGTAAATGCCGTAGCAACCAATAGCACTAGGGCTAAATTTTTTTGTACGAGGGTAAGGGGTTTGGGATCATTACTACTGGGTAAAATAATTACCACAGGTTTACCTTCTGGGGTTTCTACTAAGAATAAGCGATATTTATCTCCTAGTTTTTCACTCAGTTTTTTACTCAGTTTTTCGTGGGCAATGTCGGGTTCAGTTCGTAAATTTCCTTTAAAAATAGCTCCTTCTTGATAGGGAATGGTTTCGGTGCTAAAAAAGGTTTCAATACCAAATATACCTTTGATTATTTTGATGTCTTCTTCATCAATGGGGGTAAAGCTAGGCTCTGGTACTTGATTTCTAAAGGATGAGTCGGTTTTTGGGATGAGGGTTTTTTGCTCATCCTTCGATTTTTCAGAGTTGTCTTGTTCTATTTTTAAGACGTTATTGTTGATATTATTTAAATTGAAAGAGGTGATATTCTGCTCTAGGGCTTTTTTCCTAATTTGTCTGCCTAGATAGGTGTAAAGTACGGTGGAGAGTATGAGGAGGAATATGATACCGATAAAGTTGATGTAGATACCTGTGGCGAGAAAAACGAAGAATATTAGCCAAGGGGTCATCAAAGATACTGATTGTAACCATGCAAGGATGCCCATTTCTCCAAATTGTTTGCCCCGATTGTAGCCCCATATTAGGATGATAAGGGCGATCGCACCTATGGCTAAAATAGTAAAGTTTTCCTGTAGATCTAACATTATGGATAAATTCTCTTGAAGTGTGAACAATTGAGTCCCGTATAATAATTAAGATTGGACGGTGTCACAACTCCTAAAATTTTATCACAAATTAATAGTTAATTCATGGGGCATCTTTTTCGGGTCAATTTTCGTCTAAATTTCTAGGCTTTGTTGAACTTCAAAATCAAAACTATTGAAAAGTTATGTCTTTTAGTAAACTACGACAATTATTGATGGGGGTGGTTTTCTTTTTCTCTATTCCCACAGCAGGGGCGATCGCCGCAGAGCGAGTAATAATTCGTTACCATCACCATAGAATGCCCATCCCCGTAAGTGAATTATCAGAATTTAGTCGTACGGGGGAAATGTCCCCCACAATCCGAACCTACTTTAGAGCCACAGGGCAAGATCCACAAAGGATGCAACAAGCATTGAACAGAGAAATCCCCGTCAACCCCGTAACCCTTTCTCGCACCCTCAACAGTCCCTTGGGGTTAATGTTTTTGAATCCTTTAGGGGAAATTATCACCACCCCTTCAAACCGAGCCAATACCGAAGCCCTACGGGGAGCTTTAGTTACCTCCGCCCTCAACGATAATCGCATCAGCCTAATGGAAATTATCGAAAATTACCCCACCCATGAAGTACAGGTTCATGGCGATCGCATCTTAGAAACCTATAAAACCATAGCCAGAATAATCAGCCCCATGAAATTCTTTTAACAGTTTGAGCATTGATAAAATCACCGTTGGTGATAGTATAAAATATTAATTACAAAAATCTGTTTAGTAAGGAAAATTTATAAATGGAGGCAACCATGTTACTAGCTCAACTACCAGAGGCTTACGCCATATTCAAGCCCTTAGTAGATGTTTTACCCGTAATTCCTTTATTCTTCCTCTTGTTAGCCTTCGTATGGCAAGCAGCGGTAGGTTTTAGATAAACTAAATTAATTCCACAGGGGGCTTGACTATCAAGCCCTACAATTTTTTAGATCAAAAAAGCAAAATAAATCATTTATTTGAAAGGCAATTTTAATAATAATGATGAATTGCTGACCAAAAAATTGTAAACTAAAAAACGGTTAACCCGTCATAGTTGTATTTTAACTTGAAATTATCAAGAACAAACAACAGACGGACTAAAATAATAAAATAGATATTAAATATGAACTCAGAAATATTTGAAAAAGTAAAAGAAATCGTAGTAGAACAATTAGACGTAGATGCAGGGGATGTTACCCCCGAAGCAAACTTTGCTAATGATCTAGATGCTGATTCCTTAGACGTAGTAGAATTAGTCATGGCATTAGAAGAAGCCTTCGAGATCGAAATCTCCGACGAAGAAGCCGAGAAAATTTTAACCGTGGGTGCAGCGGTAGAACATATCCAAACAAAAACCAAAGCGACTGCTTAATGGCATCTCGCCTTCCATAACCATAAGAGCGTTAAGGTTAAGTACCAGAATTACACCCTATTTTCTGTGAACTTAACTTACCCGCTTTTTAAGGAAAATTTTATTTTTAAAAATCTGCTCACCTTAGTGGATAATTTTGTTTTATATGTAAAAAATTATGAGTAATCAACAACTAAAAAGAGTTGTCGTCACTGGCTTAGGGGCTATTACTCCCATCGGCAATAACCTCGAAGAATATTGGCAGGGTTTAATTCAAGGTCGCAACGGAATTGGTCTAATTACCCTTTTTGATACTAGCAATCATGCCTGTAAAATTGCGGGGGAAGTGAAAGGATTCGAGCCCCTCGATTTCATGGACAAAAAAGAAGCCAAACGCATGGCAAGGTTTTCTCAATTTGCCGTGGCTACTAGTAAAATGGCCCTGGAAGATGCCAAATTAGTCATTGATGATAGTAATGCCCATGATATAGGTATTGTCATCGGTACTGGAGTTGGGGGCTTAAAAGTAATGGAAGACCAACAGGAAGTGCTACTTGCCAAAGGGCCGGGGCGAGTCTCTCCATTCCTCGTGCCTACCATGATTGCTAATATGGCGGCGGGTTTAACTGCTATCCATGTGGGAGCAAAAGGTCCTAATTCCTGCCCTGTGACAGCCTGTGCCGCCGGTTCCAATGCCATTGGAGATGCTTTCCGCTTAGTGCGCTCTGGATACGCTAAGGCGATGATTTGTGGCGGTACCGAGGCCGCTGTAACTCCCTTGGCCATGGCTGGCTTTGCCTCAGCAAAAGCTATGTCCACCCGTAATGATAGCCCTGAAATTGCTAGTCGTCCCTTTGATAAAGATAGGGATGGTTTTGTGATGGGGGAAGGTTGCGGTATTCTCATCCTCGAGGAAAGGGAACACGCCTTGGCAAGGGGAGCAAGAATTTATGGCGAAATGGTGGGCTATGGTATGACCTGTGATGCTTATCATATGACAGCCCCTGTGCCGGGAGGTTTGGGAGCGACAAGGGCCATAGAGTTAGCCCTTAAGGATGGAGGAATTTCCCCCGATGAAATTACCTATATCAACGCCCATGGCACCAGTACCCCCGCCAATGATACGACGGAAACTAAAGCCATTAAAAATGCGTTGGGAGATAATGCCAGTAAGGTATTAGTTAGTTCTACTAAATCTATGACTGGTCATCTTTTGGGTGGTTCAGGAGGCATTGAGGCCGTGGCAACGGTAATGGCGATCGCCCATAACCAAGTACCCCCCACCATCAACCTAACGAACCCAGATCCCGATTGTGACTTAGACTACATCGCTCACAAAAGCCGTGAAATCCCCGTCGAGGTAGCCCTATCCAACTCCTTTGGTTTTGGTGGTCATAACGTTACCCTAGCCTTCCGTAAACATCAATAAACCCTGTATTGGATTACTACAATAGCCTATGGTAGGGTGGGCATTGCCCACCATTAGATTTTTGTAACCTCTCCATCAACTTCTAATCAGAGATTTCTACGATTACGGGTGCATGATCACTCGGTTTAACTAACTTTCGAGGTTCTATATCAATTCCACAACCAATGGCCCGAGGCATAAGAGACTGACTTAGATAAATATGATCAATTCTCCAACCTCGGTTTTTTGCGAAGCCCCCTTGACGATAATCCCACCAACTAAAATGTCCCTCTTCGGGATGAAAATTACGGAAAACGTCAGTTAAACCCAAATCTACAACTTTTCTTAATGTTTCTCTTTCGGTGGGAGTTGCCATAACGTGTTTTTCTCTGCCTTCTGGTTTATATATGTCCTTATCTTCCAAGGCAATGTTAAAATCTCCACATACCAATAAATCAGTTTTTTCAGGATTAATAGTAATTAAATATTCCTGTAAAAGTGCTAACCACCTTAGCTTATAATCATATTTCTCCGAACCCAAAGAGTTACCATTAGGTACATAAAGATTAACAATTCTAATATTATCAATTACTCCACTAATTACCCTTTTTTGTTCATCTAAATTACCTACTTTTTCTTCATTATCAAGAATAGCATTAAATCCATAATTAATTAATTCAAAAGGCTTTTTACTAAAAATAGCTACTCCATTATAGGCTTTTTGTCCATAAACATAAACGTGATAACCCAAATCTATAAAAGATTGTCTAGGAAAATCTTGATCAACTACTTTAGTTTCTTGTAAACACAAAATATCAATATCTTGATCTACTAACCATTTTTTTACATGGTCTTCCCTCGTACGGATTGAATTAACATTCCACGTTGCAATTTTCATGATTAAGCTATTAAAATTTATCTAATTATGAATTTAAATTAAATTTACTGAACATTCCCCCATAACCATGTAATTCATGACACAGTTAATTATGTGGGATTAATTAATAAATAAAAAATCAGTTTAATTATCCATTATCAACTCTCAATTCTCCATTACTCCTCGTCTCTATTTTCTGTCAAATGATAGGGAGAAAAACTGTCATAGGTCAAATTTGATTTGCGATGTTTTTGAATGTCTTCCCTAATTTGCTCCAAATCAATATAGCGATCTGCTACATTAATAAGACTATCACTGGTCATAGAACGTAAACTAACCACCTCAATGCGAGCGCCCCTATAACTAACAGCATCCACAGCATAAGCTAAATCACCATCACCACTAACTAAAACCGCAGTATCATAAGAGCCCACCAAAGCCATTAAATCTACCGCAATTTCCACATCTAAGTTAGCTTTTTTTGAGCCATCGGGTAATTGAATTAAATCCTTAGCAATGACTCGATAACCGTTGCGTCTCATCCATAATAAAAAACCCTGTTGCTTCTCATTGGTGCGGTCAACCCCTGTATAGAAAAAGGCTCTTAGAAGTTTTGCTCCAGCGGTGAGACGATATAAAAGTTTAGTGTAATCAATTTCAACTCCTAGCTGTAGGGCAGCATAGAAGAGATTTGAGCCATCGATAAAAATGGCTACGCGCCCCCGATTTTCCAGCACTTGTTCGGGTGGAAAAACGGGATCGCTATCGAAGTTATCCCACATTTGTGTATCCTTTTTTTGTTATATTAAAAATTTTTTAAAGAAAGTTTATTAAAGTAAGTTTTAAGATGGTTGATATATAAAAAAGTTTTATTTTTATAAGATGGAAAGTTATTACTATGCTCTCAAGATAAGACGATAAAAAAATATGAAAGTATCTTTTATATACGTTTTTTAACTATTGATTTGTGAGTGTTAAAGTTTATTTTATATAAAAATTTTATGGTTTTGTATTATATTATGTTTTCACAATTATTATCAACAGTTTAACTTAATTATCAAGGTATATATCTATTCCCTAGAATCAGAGAATAGCATTTATCTTGGGAATTAGTTGCCCTCTCCTAATTCGAGTTTAGCAAAAATGGGAACGGCTCTGTTTAAATCTTTATTTAAACTTAATATTCCCCAGCTAAAGTGGTCTTTGAGGGCTTCGGTGTTGATAGTTAAGTTTTTATTATTAAAGTCATAATCAAAACCTAATTGTTGATATATTTTAGTGCTAATATTAGGAATTATGGGAGATAAAAGTAGCCCTGATAGTCTGACAGATTCGAGGACGCTATAAAGGATTTCCTGTACTTTTTGGCTTTCCCCTTGTTTGTATAATGCCCAAGGGGCGCTTTCGTCGATGTATTTATTACAAGCCCTGACTAATTCCATGACTTCTTCACAGGCTTGATGGAATTGATATTTATTGTATGCTATTGAAGTGCGATCGCACAGGGTTTCGCCAATTTTTTTGATCGGATTATCCTCAGAGATAGTCAAACCATTATCCAAACTACCCTTACAATATTTTTTCAACATTCCCAAACTACGATTAAGTAAATTACCCAAATCATTGGCTAAATCAGCATTCAGGGTGTTGACAAAACGAGTTTCATTAAAATCTCCATCCTTGCCAAACTCAATGGCCTTGAGGAAATAATAACGCACCGCATCAGAATCATATTTTTGCAAAAGTTCTATCGGATCTAATGTATTACCCAAACTTTTGCCCATTTTTTGACCATCTTTAGTTAAAAAACCATGACCAAATACCTGTTTAGGTAGGGGTAAATCCGCTGACATCAACATGGCTACCCAATAGATAGCATGGAAACGTAATATATCCTTGCCGATGAGGTGTAAGTTGTAGGGATACCATTTTTTGAGGGCATTGGCGAGGGTAACTTCTTCTCCTTCCTCCACTAAGGGGGTAATGTAACCCAAGAGGGCATCAAACCAAACGTAAATTGTGTGGTCAGGGTTTTCGGGGATGGGGATACCCCAATCAAGGTTTACCCGTGAGATGGAAAAATCTTGTAAACCTCCTTTAACGAAATTTAGTACCTCATTGCGACGGCTAACAGGTTGAATAAAATCGGGATTCTCTGCGTAAAACTGCTCTAATTTTTCTTGGTAGGCAGAAAGACGGAAAAAATAATTTTGCTCATCGCGCCATTCGGCTTTACGGTTGGTATGGATAGGGCAACAACCATCCTCTAATAATTCTCTTTCTTCCTTAAATTCTTCACAGGCGACACAATACCAGCCCTGTTGTTGATCTAAATATATATCTCCTTTTTCCCATACCCGCCCTAAAAATTCCTGTACGATGATTTCATGGTTAGGGGCAGTGGTACGACTGAAGGAGTCGTATTGTACATTTAATTTTTCCCAAAGATCTTTAAATGTAGCTGAAATGCGATCGCAATGGGCTTGAGGTTCGACACCATTTTCTTCGGCGGTGCGTTGAATTTTTTGACCATGTTCGTCTGTACCCGTTAATAGTAACACCTCATGACCTGATAGCCTTTGCCAACGGGCGATCGCATCGGCTGCCATCGTAGTATAGGCACTACCCAGATGGGGAAGACCATTAACATAATATAAAGGAGTAGTTAATGCAAAGGTATCTTTTGTAATAGAATTATTAACACTATTCATTGAAAAGTTAATTATTGTTGGTTTAAATAGTAGATGTTCTGTATATATTTCATATCATATAGGCGGGGAATGGGGAATAGGCAATGGGGAATGGTAATAATAGGGAAAATATTTAAGTGCCTTTTATGATTCAATAATACTTCATCTAATTACTAAACTACCCCTCAATTCTAACTAAACAGGGAAAAAGATTCATTGTCAATTGTCCATTGTCAATTGTTAATTCATCCACACCAAAGAACAAAATTTTCAACACCAAATCAATAACTACCTATGGAAAATAATTGGATTCACCGTGCAGATCGTTTAAGTGCTTTACCTCCCTACGTTTTCGCCCGTTTAGATGAATTAAAAGCCAAAGCCAGAGAGCAAGGATTGGACTTGATAGACTTAGGGATGGGTAATCCTGATGGTTTTGCACCCGAACCAATTATAGAAGCCGCTAAACAAGCCCTTTCCGTTGCCCAATACCATGGTTATCCCCCCTTTGAAGGTACCGCCAACTTTAGAAATGCGATCGCCCAATGGTACCAAAGACGCTATGACGTGGAATTAAGCCCCGATAACGAAGCCTTACCCCTGTTAGGGTCAAAAGAAGGTTTATCCCACTTAGCCCTCGCCTACGTCAACCCCGGGGACACTGTCATCGTCCCTAGCCCCTCATACCCTGCCCATTATCGAGGTCCTGCGATCGCAGGGGCAAACATCTACGCACCCCGCCTCAGTGCCGAAAATAACTGGTTAATCGACTTTGACAGCATACCCGAAGAAGTAGCAAAAAAAACCAAGATTATTTACTTCAACTACCCCAATAATCCCACCACCGCCACTGCCCCCCGAGAATTTTATGAACAAGCCGTAGAATGGGCAAGACACTAT
Organism: Cyanobacterium sp.; assembly: GCF_054166785.1. Classification (NCBI taxonomy): domain Bacteria; kingdom Bacillati; phylum Cyanobacteriota; class Cyanophyceae; order Chroococcales; family Geminocystaceae; genus Cyanobacterium; species Cyanobacterium sp. The sequence goes on along the minus strand of NZ_JBSZCP010000025.1, from coordinate 49,598 downwards.
CAAGTAATGCTCGTTCATGATTTAGCCTATGCTGAGTTAGCCTTTGAAGGATACGAGCCCACCAGCTTACTAGAAATCAAAGGAGCAAAAGAAATCGGTGTCGAATTTCATACCCTCTCCAAAACCTACAATATGGCAGGTTGGCGCGTGGGATTTGTTGTCGGTAACAGTGACATTATCCAAGGATTACGCACCCTAAAAACCAACCTCGATTACGGCATTTTTAGTGTCATCCAAGCCGCAGCCCAAACCGCGCTCGAATTGCCCGATAGCTATATCCACGAAGTACAAAAAAGGTATCAAAAACGCCGTGACTTCTTCCTAGAAGGTATCAAAAAAATGGGCTGGGATGTAAAACCCTCTCAGGCAACCATGTATCTCTGGATTCCTACCCCTCGCAACTCTAATTCCACTGATTTTGCCCTTGATTTATTACAAAAAACTGGGGTGGTAGTAACCCCGGGTAATGCCTTCGGGGAAGGGGGTGAAGGTTATGTGAGGGTGAGTTTGATTGCCGATTGTGACAGACTCGGGGAAGCCCTACAACGATGGGAGAATGCAGGCATCAGATTTTAAATGGGTTAATAATAAGTGAGTTGGGTTGAGGAAACAAAGCCCAACAAATTTAAAGTAGTTCATCGATTAGCTCTTACTTTATCGGCATAATCTTTTGGTTTTGTGTTTCTAATAATTTTAAAAATTGACTCAGTTAGTTGATGGGGAAAATAAGATAAAATTTGAGAAATAGAACTGCGAGGGGATTTTCCTAAAACTTTTTCAGCTTGTTTTATTAACATCCGACCCTCGTTATTTTGATTATTTTCTATCATTCTCATTCCTAGACATAAATTTATATCTGCTAGTTTTTTTTGTCTAGTCTCTTCTAGGTTTTTTTTCTCAAAATTGTAACTTTCTAAACAATATTTTTTTGCTTTTAAAAAATGTAAGTTTTGTTTTAAGCTATTTTGCTTTCCATGGAAACGATATTCCATTAAAAAATCGGGTAAAAAATAACCTTTCTTCTGTGCGATCGCCATTCTAACTAATAAGTCAAAATCCTCACAACCATCGGCGAAAGGGTTCATATAATCAACATCTTTTAAGGCTTGATAACGGAATAAGCTAGACCCCACCTGTAAACTTTGTAAAACAAAAGTTTGATAAATTAAATCGTTAATAATACCTTCTTTTAGGTTACTTTTACCCCACTTGTCAGAGTTTTTTTGAGTAGCTATTTCATCTCTATTATTATTAGCATCAATTACCCAATGATTACTACAAACAAAATCAATATTATTATTTTCGTCTAATACTTTGACAGTTTTTGTTAAAAAATCGGTTGTTAAACCATCATCATCATCAAATTTAATGAAATACTCTCCTATGGCATTTTCAAAACCAGAACGCATATTTTTACTACGTCCAATATTTTGGGGATGACGAATATATTTTATACGATTATCATTAAAATTATTAACTATTTCAGCAGTGTTATCGATTGAGCCGTCATCACATATAATTAACTCAAAATCTGAGTAAGTTTGATTTAAAACACTGTTAACAGAATACTTTAAATAATCAGATCTATTATAAGTTGGGATGCAAACACTAACTTTAGGCATGATGAAATTTAGACGATGACTTTATGATTATAATAACCAGAATCTTTTTTATTTTTAATAATTATTAGCATAAGTGCGATCGCCCTTAATTGTTCATGAAAATTTTAATAATATCCAATACCTTCCCCTATCCCCCTAGTAGGGGGGGAACTCAAGTAAGAACATTTAATCTAATTAAATATCTAAAGACAAATCATGACCTAACCATGGTTACTCAAATCGATGAAGAAATACAACCATCGGAAATCGAAGCCTTAAAAACCTACGTTGATACCCTCATCACCTTTCCCCGTCAACACCATAACCATCAAGGGGGATTTATTTCACGGTTTGTTAAATTTCTCATCACAGGCACTCCCCCCAGCGTTGTGGCAAACTATAATCCAACCATGAAAGAATGGATCGATAAAGCCGTGGAAAATAAAAAATTTGATGCCATTACCTGCGAACATAGCGTCAATGAAATCTACATTAAACCCCCATGGCAAAAACAACTTAAAACCGTTGTTAATATCCATAGCTCAGTATATCGCACCTGTAAAAATCAACTAGAGACAGGCACCGCCGAAAAACCAAGGCGCGATCGCATTTACCTCCCCCTACTATACCGTTACGAAAAAAAATACTGCCAAAAATTTACCAATCTAGTCGTCACCACCGCCGAAGATGCCCAATCCATCAAGGAAATATCGAAAAAATCTACCATTACCGTTATTCCCAATGGTGTTGACTTAGAAATTTTCCCCTTTCGACAACATCCAGTAAACAATCATCGCCTAATCATCACAGGAGGAATGGACTACTCCGCCAACATCGATGCCGCCTGTTTTTTCACCCGCCAAGTTTTACCCCTCATCCAAGCCAAATATCCTGATACTACCCTGATGATAGTCGGCTCAAAACCTTCCCCAGAAGTCCAAAACCTTGCTCAACAAAAAGGAGTAGTAGTAACAGGTAGAGTACCATCCATGGCAGAGTATTTACACAAAGCCTCGGTATGTGTTATTCCCATGCGTACGGGATTTGGCATCAAAAACAAAACCCTCGAAGCCATGGCAACGGGCATTCCCGTCGTCGCCAGTGATAGGGGATTAGAAGGTTTAAGCACAGATAATCCTTTGTGTGCCTTAAGAGCCAACCATATTGATGAGTATGTCAAACAAATCTGTAAATTATTTGAAAACTGTAATTTGGGTCAAGAAATAGCTTATAATGCTCGTAAAATGATTGAAAATGACTATAGTTGGAAAAACTTCGCCACAAACTACGAAAAAATCATTACCAATAATTAAGATTTGTCCCACCCCTCCTAAACGGACTCTACACCCCTCCTCCAAAAACCATTCATAACACCTTTTAAATCTTGATAGAGTATAATGTGCTATAATTTTGGGTAAAAATATCATTTAATAAAAAATAAGGCAACCTATAGCCTTCACAATGGGAATAAAATAAATATGGCTATCGAAAAACAAACCTCCAACTATGGAGCAGAACAAATCCAAGTATTGGAGGGGTTAGAACCTGTTAGAAAACGTCCGGGGATGTACATTGGTACCACAGGCCCGAGGGGTTTACATCATCTAGTATATGAAGTAGTGGACAACTCCATTGATGAAGCCTTAGCAGGACATTGTAGCCATATTGAAGTAGATATTAATAAAGATGGCTCAGTGAGTGTCACCGATGACGGGCGAGGTATTCCCACCGATGTCCACCCCAGTACCAATCGTTCCGCCCTCGAAACCGTAATGACGGTACTTCATGCAGGGGGAAAATTTGGAGGCGGTGGTTACAAAGTATCTGGAGGTTTGCACGGGGTAGGTATTTCTGTTGTAAACGCGCTTTCTGAGTGGGTAGAAGTCAAAGTATGGCGCAATGGCAATCTTCACCAACAACGCTACGAAAGAGGGATTCCCATTACAGAATTAGTCGCCCAGCCCGATGCGGAGCATTCCACGGGTACATCCATCAGCTTTATGCCCGATGCTCTTATTTTTAGCGAAACCACCGAATTTAATTACGCCACCCTTTCCAATCGTCTCAGGGAGTTGGCATACCTCAATGCGGGAGTTAAAATTACTTTTGGCGATCGCCGCTTAGAATCTCTCAAGGAAGAAACCTACTGTTATGAAGGGGGTATCAAAGAATACGTTACCTATATGACAAGGGAAAAAGACGTATTACACCAAGACATTATCTATGTAGAAGGAGAAAAAAACGGCGTACAAGTAGAAGTCGCCTTCCAATGGTGTATTGATGCCTATAGCGACACAATCCTAGGCTTTGCCAACAACATCCGTACCGTAGATGGTGGTACTCACCTAGAAGGACTAAAAACCGTTTTAACCAGAACTTTAAACAACGTTGCCCGTAAACGTAACAAAATTAAAGATAACGAGCCTAACCTTGCCGGGGAAAACGTTCGAGAAGGTTTAACCGCAGTAATTTCCGTCAAAGTACCCGATCCCGAATTTGAAGGGCAAACCAAAACAAAATTAGGTAACTCCGAAGTGCGGGGTATCGTTGATTCCCTCGTGGGAGAAGTATTAAACGAATACTTAGAATTTAATCCCCATGTAGCCGATAGCATCATTGAAAAAGCAGTTCAAGCCTTTAAAGCCGCCGAAGCTGCCCGTCGTGCCAGGGAATTAGTGCGCCGTAAATCTGTTTTAGAATCCTCACCTTTACCCGGAAAATTAGCAGATTGTAGTACAAGAGACCCCTCCGAGTCCGAAATTTTCCTCGTGGAAGGGGACAGTGCAGGGGGTTGTTTTTCAGGAGAGACAGAAATCGCCCTTGTAGATGGTCGAAATATTACCTTTAAAGAGTTAGTAGAAGAGCAAAAAGAGGGTAAAGAGCATTTTTGCTATACCATACGCCCAGAGGGGACTATTGGTGTTGAGCGTATCATTAACCCTCGCATTACCAAGAAAAATACCCAAGTTATTAAAGTCACCTTAGACAATGGCGAGCAGATCGTTTGTACTCCAGATCATCGTTTTATGTTGCGTGATGGTAACTATAAACAAGCTCAACATTTAACCCCAGAAGATTCTTTAATGCCTTTGTACCGTAAACTATCTTCTACCCAAGAAAAAGGTATTACCATTAATGATTATGAAATGGTGTGGAATCCTCGCTCTGATTCTTGGTTATTTACTCATTTAGTAGCGGACTGGCATAACCGTTGGCAGGGTGTTTATAAAAAAGAAGACGGACAACATTGCCATCATATAGATTTTGATAAAAGAAATAACAACCCCACTAACTTGCTTCGTTTAAGCGCTGAGGAGCATTTAGCCTTACATCGATCGCACCTAGAGCATACTTTACACCGTCCTGATGTAAAAGAAAAATGCCGTCAACTCAGACAAAAAGACGAATTTCGTCAGATGATGAGTGCAAGGATGAAACAAGAGGATACTCGTGAAACGTTATCTGCCAATGCTAAAGCCCAATGGGAAGACGCTGAGTATAAAAATTACATGGCGGAAAAATGGCTAGATTTTTATAACAGTAACCCTGAATATCGTCAAAAAAATGCTCAACAGCTATATGAAGCCCAACAAAAATATTGGAGTGACGAAAATAATCGTCAAACTCAAAAGGAAAAAGTAAAAGAGTTTTTTAAAAATAATCCCTCTACCCGTCAAGAATTATCTACCTTGGCTAAAAAGCAGTGGCAAAATCAAGATTTATTAGACTGGAGAAGAGAAGAAACTAAAAAACAGTGGACTCCTGAATTCCGAGAAAAGCGTCGTCAAGCCTTGGAGAAAACCTACTATAACAAAACTATCTCTGCCCTTAAGCAGATTGAAATTGATTATGGTTATGTAGATACTGAAGCCTATAATCAATATCGTTTACAAACAAAGGATAAAACTTTACTCAAGCTAGAAACTTTTGGTGACCGTTATTTTAACGGCAATCAAGAGCAGGTTTTGGAAGCCGTTGCTAATTATAATCATAGAGTAATAAAAATTGAGTCTCTCACAGAATTAATTGATGTTTATGATATAGAGGTACCCCATACCCATAACTTTGCTCTAGCTAGTGGTGTCTTTGTTCATAATAGTGCAAAGCAAGGGCGCGATCGCCGTTTCCAAGCTATTTTGCCCCTAAAAGGTAAAATTTTGAACATAGAAAAAACCGATGACGCTAAGATTTATAAAAATAATGAAATCCAATCCCTAATCACTGCCTTGGGTTTAGGCATTAAAGGAGATGAATTTGATCCTAGTCAACTAAGGTATCATCATATCGTAATTATGACTGATGCGGATGTAGATGGCGCGCACATCAGAACCCTTTTACTGACATTCCTTTACCGTTATCAAAGGGAATTAGTAGAGCAGGGATATATCTATATTGCTTGTCCTCCCCTTTATAAATTAGAAAGAGGTAAAAATCATTATTACTGCTACAGCGAAAGGGAATTGCAAGAAAAGATTGCTGAGTTTCCTAGCAATGCCAATTACAGTATCCAAAGATTTAAAGGTTTAGGGGAGATGATGCCCCAACAACTTTGGGATACTACCATGAATCCTGAAACCCGTATGATGAAAAGGGTTGAGATTGAAGATGTGGCGGAAGCCGATCGCATTTTCACCGTTTTAATGGGTGATAGGGTAGCCCCAAGGAGGGAGTTTATCGAAACCCACGGACCACGGTTAAACCTCACGGAGTTGGACGTATAATAATTTTAGGGTGGGCAATGCCCACCTTTTTTATTTTATCTAGTATTGGGGTACAGAGGAATCAACTTCTTCACTCCAAGCGGCAATACCACCTTTAACGTTAATTCCCTCAATTCCTGCTTGTTGTTTAAGGATATTGAGAGCTTTGGCAGAGCGTCCACCTAGCTTACAATGGGCGATTAAACGCTTATTTCCTACCAACTCCTTAACTTTTGCAACTCCATCACTATCTTCAATGTCAGGTAAAGGAATTAAAGTTGCATTGGGAATTTTAGCAATTTGATACTCGTTAGGATTACGCACATCAATTAATACATAATCATCGGCACCACTATCTAATAACTCTTTTAATTCAGTTACACTCATTTCCTGTAATTCACCCTCACTTTGACTAGCTGCGGCGGCGGCTTGGGGAATACCGCAAAACTGTTCATAGTCAATGAGTTTTTCAATGACAGGGCGCACAGGGTTGGGACGTAATTTCAATTCTCTAAACTTCATCCCCATGGCATCATATAATAATAATCTACCGCTTAAGGTTTTAGCAGGATCAACTCCTAAAATAATTTTAATGGCTTCGGTGGCTTGAATTGTGCCGATAATACCACATAAAACTCCTAAAACTCCCCCTTCAGCGCAAGAAGGTACCATGCCCGGTGGTGGTGGCTCGGGATATAAGTCACGATAGTTGGGCCCGCCTTCATAGTTAAATACGGTGGCTTGTCCTTCAAAACGGAATATAGAGCCGTAAACGTTGGGTTTGTTTAACAATACACAGGCATCGTTGGTAAGGTAACGGGTGGGGAAATTATCTGTACCATCAATGATTACGTCGTAGGGTTCAAGAATTTTGAGGGCATTTTCTGAACTTAGGCGGGTTTCGTATAAGTCCACTTGACAGGTGGGGTTAATTTCTAAGATACGATTTTTAGCCGATTCAATTTTGGGTTTACCTACCCATGAAGTGCCGTGAATTACTTGTCTTTGTAAGTTAGAATGATCGACTACGTCAAAATCTACAATGCCGATGCGACCAATACCAGAGGCGGCTAAGTATAATAAAAGGGGTGAACCTAATCCCCCTGTACCAATACAGAGTACACTCGCTGCTTTAAGACGTTTTTGCCCTTCCAATCCGACTTCAGGCAAAATAATGTGTCGTGCGTAGCGTTCGTACTCATCTTTATTCAGTTCTATAGAGTCTAAATTAGGATTGAGCATTTTATAAGTTTTAGATTAGCAGAAATTGTTTCTGTTATTTTTTCTGTAAGTGATTATTTTAACAAATTTATGGATCTGAGGTAATTTATGATTGATCTTTGTTAAAAAAGTGCTTTGGGTAAATTTATATGGAGATTTTTTTTCATGAAATAAACTAAGCCATCTTTGGGTTTGATGATAGGGTAAGTTATCTTCGAGCAACAGAGGCGATCGCCCATGGAGTTACTGTTACGATGGTGTAGTGACCGTATTCTCGGTATTGGGTGATAACTTTAATTTCTTGTGGTTGATGGTGGAAGAAGAATTAATTGAATTTGTGGTTAATTTGCCCTGAGCTTTGATGGAGCGAGGTAAAATGAAGATAGAAAAGTTATTGTAACAAATATTAATAAAAATAAAATGACTCAAACTATTGATAATCAAAAATATAGGGCAATTTTAGCTCCTACCTCTGAAGATATAGCTTTTGAGAGTAATGATCTCAATGATTTTGTGCAGGAAACTTTTGCGCTCACTAAGCGTCTTTTCATTCAGTTACAACGTCGCCCTTCTACCCTTGTAGCAGGAGTTATTCAACCTTTTATGTGGTTAATCTTGTTTGGCGCTTTATTTTATAATGCTCCCCAAAGTTTATTTGGTGATGATTTTAGTTATGGGCAATTTTTAGCCCCCGGTATCATTGTTTTTACTGCTTTTTCGGGTGCTTTAAATGCTGGTTTACCTATTATGTTTGACCGAGAATTTGGCTTTTTAAATCGGCTATTAGTTGCCCCCTTGGCTTCTCGGTTTTCCATTGTGGCCGCTTCGACTATCTATATTATTAGTCTGAGTTTGATTCAAACCGCCGTAATTATCATTGCTAGTGCTTTTATTGGGGCTGGTTTACCTAGTATCGCTGGTTTAGGGGCGATCGCCCTCATCACCTTCTTAATCGTCTTAGGAGTAACAGGATTAAGTCTAGGACTAGCTTTTGCCCTCCCCGGACACATCGAACTACTAGCCGTAATATTTGTAATTAATTTACCCCTATTATTTGCAAGTACCGCCCTAGCCCCCATGGCATTCATGGCAAACTGGTTACAAATCATCGCCAGTCTAAACCCCCTAACCTATGCTATCGAACCCATACGCTATATTTATCAAAACGGTGACTGGAACTTCGCTAGTATTGTAATTACCACCCCTTGGACAGAAATAAACTTCGGCGTTGTACTACTCCTATTATGTGCCTTTGATGCCCTCATTCTTTTAGCTATCAAACCCCTATTAAGCCGTCGTTTTGCTTAATCTTTAATGTAAACAAAATTAGGAAAAAAATATCATGAAAAACAAACTTATATACACAACCCTTCTCAGCCTTGGTTTAGTTATGGGTTATGGTAATATTGCCTCCGCCCAAAATATTAACTCTAATCAAGATAATATCTTCCAATCCAACGAACAAAACTCCCTCTACGGAGACAGTATCAACCCCATGCAACTCATTCACAATGCTAACATGATGAATCGCATGAATGGAGGTACTAGCCCCGAAGTCAGAAACAGAAACATTCAAAATGCCGCCCAAAGTTTTAGGGAAAGACAACTACAAAGAATGCGAGAAATGGAATTACAGAATAACAACTCAGGAGAAATAGAACTAGAAAACGAACTATAAAAAGAAAACCCTCTCCCATGGGAGAGGGCTTAAATGGTAAAAACCAATAGTTGCTTAGTAATGATTCACCGTAGAATTATTAGTCTTGGCGAAAATCATTCTTCCCGCTGAAGTTTGTAAAGCAGAAGTTACGGTAACTCTCAACTCTTCCCCCACATGATTATTGGCATCTTCCACCACAACCATCGTACCATCATCAAGATAACCGATTCCTTGACTAGGTTCTTTCCCATTTTTCAAGATTTTTAAATCAATGTAGTCTCCAGGTAGATAAATAGGGCGAATAGCTTGGGCTAAATCATTGATATTCAGAATAAGAATTTTTTGTAAACTTGCTACCTTACTCAAATTAAAATCATTAGTAATGAGAGTGGCATTAATATCGTGGGCAAGGTGTAGTAACTTAGCATCCACCGTCGTTACATCCTCATATTCTTCAGGGTGAATAACGATAATTTCGGGGTATCTTTCCTGCATTTGATTAAGAATATCTAACCCTCGGCGCCCCCTGACTCTTTTTTGGTCATTGGTAGCATCCGCTAATTGTTGTAATTCTTGTAAGATAAACTGGGGTACTAAAATTTGCCCTTCAATAAATCCCGTATCTAATAATTGTTGAATACGTCCATCAATAATACAGCTAGTATCAAGGATTTTGGTGGCAACGGGTTTTAGTGTGCCTTCCGCCACCAACATCGACTCAATACTATTGGGGTTAATTAGTCTTAAAAAAGTTCTACCGTGGGTATCAGCCAAAGAGACTCCCAATACGGCAAAAATAACACTACCTAAAATCGCCAACATGGGCTTAAGGAAACTAAACTCGCTCGGAATTGGTAGGAGGAATATGGGGGCTAACATTAAATTTGCCAACAATAAACCTAGTACCAAACCGATCGCCCTTGTTATAATAACTTCAATGGGGGTTTTTCTGATTCTTTGCTCTAAACGGCGATAAGTAGTTTGGGCAACTAAACCCATGGCTAACCCAATAATGGAAGAGAAACCGGCGGCTAACCATCTTAGGGCTTGAATATTGGAAACTTGACCTTGAATGTCACCGGGTAAAACTTGGACGATATCAAAGCCTACTCCTGCAAATGCAAGAATAAATATAGAAATAATAATAGCGTCAATCATAATAAATAAGTTGATCCTTGTTTGGATGCAGATAGTTAATTATATCTTTCGATAACGAGTGCGATTAATAATCATGCTAACTCTTAATCTATTTTAACTTTTCATTGCGGTTTACGAAGTTCGGTTATCTTTCACCGTCTGTAATAATGTAGAAAAACAGTAATTCTAATTTATGACTGGACTAGATAAATATTACCAAATACTTAAAATAGAGTCAGGGGCTAGTGTGGAGGAGATAAAAAAGGCATACCGACAACTGGCTAAAAAATGGCATCCTGATAATTTTAATGATAGTCCTGAAAAAGCGGAGTTAGCAGAAGAAAAATTTTTAGAAATTCATGGGGCTTACGAAATATTAAAAAATCATAAAGATTCTTATCATGATCATAATAAAAATGTGAACAATAGTCAAAAGTCTGTGTTTGTCAGAAGGAGTTTAGATAATAATAAGAAAAAGGCAGATTTTTATTATAACTTAGGGGTAGAGGAAGCGGAACATGAGGAATGGGAAGAGGCTATAAGGTATTTTACCCATGCTATTAAGCTAGATAAAGATTTTATTGATGCTTATTATTATCGTGGAGCGGTGTTGGAGAAGCAAGGGTTGAAGTTGAGGGCAGAATCTGATTGGAGTAGGGCAGATTTTCTCAAAAGTTTTGAACAGAATAAGGTTGAATTTAATTATTACCAAAATAATTCTAAGAAGAAAAACAAAGTTCGTTACACTTCTAAAAATAGGTTTAATAATTCTATAAAAAAGAAACAAGCTAATCTTTTTGTCTGGTTTAGTATTAGTTTTAGCTTTATTTTAATTGCTTTTGGACTTGCTTTTGTTAACTATAGTGAAAGTAGAAGGGATAATAATCAAGGCTTAAACTACTTTTTAGATGATCAAAAAATATTTACTTTAATAAATAATTAAATATTACCTTGTCCTTGAGAATGTGAGATAGAGAGTGTAAACTTTAGGGATAATCAAATTTGAAGCTATTAAAATAATCTTGATTGGGGATATTGGATAATGAAAGCTATTTTTCAGAAGTTAATATTATTTACTGTGTTGGTTGTGTTTTTAACGGGTTGTGTCCGTTATGATGTGGGGGTTAATTTTTCTCAGGCAAATAGTGGTACGATAATTCAGCATATAAAATTGGGTGAGCAGTTAACTAGCTTTAGTGAGTCGGAAGGTAATGCTTGGTTAAATGGCATTCAAAAACAGGCTTTGAGGTTACATGGTAAGGCAAAAAGATTGTCTGCGGAGGAGTTGGTAGTAACGATTCCTTTTCATAATGGACAGGATTTGGTAAGTAAGTTTAATCAGTTTTTTATTTCTGAGGTTGATTCTAAGGTTAACCGTAATTTGACGCAGCAGCAGGGGGATAGTTTACTAGATTTAGAGGCTAGTATGGATATTACCCAAAATAATGGGATTTTTGTGGAAAGAAATGTGTTACATTTTTCGGCTGATTTGACTCCTTTGGGAGTAATTTCTGATGAGGGTAATATTATTATTTCTTCGGGTGATTTGATTAATTTACAGTTGAGTTTTAATTTTCCTTGGGGGGCAAAGTTAATTACTAATGATTTTCCTACTTGGGAAAGGGGAGAAGATAATCAATATAATGTGAGTCTCAAGGCTGGGCAGGTTAATGATGTGACGGCTATTTTCTGGCTACCTAATTATATCGGTTTAGGAGCAGGGGCGATCGCCCTTTTCATTTTCTTAGGTTTTACTTTAAAATATCCTCAATCCCTCAAGTCGTTAAAATAATTCACTCAGAATCGTTGTGATTAACTAGCTTTTCTAAATCATGATAGTTAATTTTTCCTTGGTCATTACGGGGGATTTTATCTACTTTTAACCATATTTTTGGTATTTTGTAGTGGCTAAGGTGCGATCGTAATTTATCTTTAATATTATTAGCTATATCCCTCTGGTTATACTCAGAGATAGTTTCATAAATAGCACAAACAATTTGTCCCCAATAGTTATCATTTTTTCCCAAAATTATTACATCTTTCACTAAACCTGTCTCCCTAATTAAATTCTCTATTTCTGATGGGTAAATATTTTCACCCCCTGAAATAATTTTATGGCTACTTCTGCCTATTATATGCAAATAATTATTTTGGTCTAAATATCCTAAATCATCAGTTTCAAAATAACTATAATCTTGATAATAGGGATAATATCCTTTAAATAAAGACGAACTTTTGATAATAATTTTGCCAAATTTTTCTTGGTTATTTTCAATGGTTATATCACCATGGGGTAAAGTCTTACCACTACCCTTTTTCCCCTCCAAAAAATTATTTGGTTTCAGAATTGTTACTCCTGAAGCAGTTTCCGTCATGCCATAGGTTAGGGCTAAATTTATTTTTTGAGTTTTGCAAATATTTTGTAATTCTAAGGGGGTGCTACTTCCCCCCACTAAAACTGTTTTAAATTGTTTTAACCAATTAATATTGGTATCTAAAAAAAACATTAATTGGGTAGGTACAAGGGAAATAAAAAAGCCGTGATAATTACCTAAAGGAACTTCTTTTTTTAGAAAAGAGTAGTCATAAATTTTTAAATTCCCCCCCGTAATAAATGTTCTTATAATTTGCATTAACCCACTAACATGATACAAAGGCAGACAACAAAAAGAGTTGATCTTTTCTTCTTGCCAAAATTCTTTAAATCCCATAGCAGAATTGCTTAAAGTTGACCATGTATGGATAGCAAATTTAATTTTTCCCGATGTTCCCCCTGTGGGTATCATTATTTTTTCAGTCTCATCATTCTTATTAACCAAATTTTTATTAGTATGGATAATCTCATGCTTTATGTGCTGAATTAATAGGGAAGAATTATTTTTTTCTAACAATTGATGATGGATATTATAATCATCTGAATCTATAAAAATAAAGTTAGGTGTTGCTAATTGATAGACTTGCTCTAATTCTTTCCTTTGCCAATGAGGATTTAATAAAAAAATAGAGGATTTTGTTAGAACTGAAGCGAAAAAAACACTGATAAATTTTGTGGGATTTTTAGTTGAAAGGAATACTATATTATTTTTACTTTCTTTAATTTGATTAATATAGTTATGAATGTGAATTAAAATGGGTATATTTTCTTGGTTATAAACACAATTTTTTTCAAAGCACTCTAATAATTTTAAAATTTTTTTTCTATTCACAAAAAATCACAGTTTTGATGATCAAAATATCCGATGGTGGGCAATGCCCACCCTACTTTGTTTAGAAATAACTAGGAAATCGATTGCACTGCGTTAACATCCAAACCTTGTTTAGTCAATTCTTGGGTAAGGATAAGGCTATTTTTAATTCTATCCACAAACAGAACACCTGTAAGATGATCCATTTCGTGTTGTATTACCCTTGCCATCCATCCTGATGCCTTTATTCTTTGTTTTTTACCACTTAAAGTTTTAAATTCTACTTCAATTTTTGATGGGCGACTGACATCGAGGAATACGTTAGGTATGCTTAAACAACCTTCTTCTAGGATACATACATCTTTGCTATATTTTTTGATAACGGGATTAATCATCACTAGGGGAGGATTAGTGTCATTATCGGGCTGAAGATCGATTACAATCATTTGTTTATTGACTCCTACTTGGGGGGCCGCTAAACCGATACCGTTTTCTGCATACATAGTTTGCAGCATTTCCACGGCTAATTCTTTGACTGATTCATCAATTTTAGCGATGCGCTTGGCGTTTTGTCTGAGAACTTTATCTCCTAATATATGTAATTTTAGGGGTGGACTTACTTTTTCTTTTTCGACAATTAATGTATTAGTCATACTTGTAGTTTTCTAGTGTATTAACACAATCTCTTTTCTTTGATCATAAAACATTGTTTTAACTTCTCCAAAGTTTGGACGTTGTGAATTATGAGCCTGATGTTGTCAAGGGGTTTTAACCTTCGTTTATCTTATTTGGGGAAAAAATGACTATAGGGTATTACCGCTATCAAATTTATGATGATTCGTGTTTGAGTAACCAAAAGCCTTCAAAGGATTCTGATTCGGGAGAGGATTGGATAGCGAGAAAGTGTACGCCATTGGCTTGTTGTTTGGCGGTTTCAAAGCCTTCCCCTTCGGCAACGGTTTTTTCGTCGGTAAGGTTTGCTAGTATCCAACTATCACTGACTCCTGTTTCTAGGCATATGCGGGGAAATTGTCCTGTTTCTAGGCGTAAATAGCCTAATTCTAGTCCAGACATCCATGCACTGAGGGGTAATGCTCTTTTTGAAAAGATTATCAATCCGGGTATTTTGGTGGTTTCTTTTATGTTGGCAAGGGAGAGGGGAAATGATTCTCCAAATGCGATCGCCCATTCATCCATATCTTGAAAATCATCACTATTAAGGGATACTAAAGCCCATTTATCGGTGCGATCGCCCTTAACGGCATCAGGTAAACTAATGGCATTACCTTGGGGATATTGTACTGAAGCGACTGTTTTTGGGGCTTGATAACCATCTTGATGGGGATAAAAATCAATATCTCTTTCAGCCAACCAACGATTCAGGGCATAGGTATGGCGAGAAGGAAATACAGAAATATTAGCATCATCACAGGCTTTGATGATCATATTATTCATTTGACGGCGAAAAAACCTTATTTTACTAGGAGTCTCCCCCGCTTTCTCTATGGCAGAGGCGATCGCCTTTCCTAAAGTGATAGAATTAACCTCACTATTAGAACAAAACTGGGAATAACGAAACAAAGAATCATAATCACTATTAATACCCGTAGGACTCTCACAAATCAGAATTTCCCACAGTTTTTTATCATTCTCATCAAAAATCGGACGTGAGTAGAAATCTAGCTCCCAAATTTTTCCCATAGTAAAAAGTCTTAAGCCTTAATATAAAATGAACGTTGTTATCAACCTTGTATCATATCATTCTCTGATTTCTAATGTTTAGCTTTACCTATCCTTAAAGTAAATACCCTATGCTGTGCTATGGATAATATATTATCCACAATAATTTTACAAAGCACCTCTGAATCAAACTTTATTGTGTACTAAATTAAAAAGTAGAATGATTAACTTCAAAAAAAAAGCTCAACATTTCTTAGGAAAAGATTGAACTTCATATAATCTTGCTTATAATTAGTTTTATAAAAATGAAATAATACATAGTATTTTTAAACACGGAAATTTAATAAATACATATATAAATTTAATTCCTGATAACGACAAAGTAAACCATGGTATATACTCTCGGTTCAGTAGAAAAATTTATTGCTACTGTCGCACCTTTTAACCTTCTTTCAGATAACGAAATAAAACAACTAGCCCAAGAGTTTAACCCATTAAAATATGAAATGGGACAGATAATGCTAGTCAAAGACAAAATTCCTCCCTACGTTTCCATCATATACGAAGGACAAGCCCGATATATTGGTTACGATCCCCGTACCAGTTTACCCCAGAGTTTAAAACTTATTAGTAACGGTAGTGTAATTGGTTGGCAAAGTTTGATGAGGGGGTTTGCCTGTGAAACTGCGATCGCATCTACCCCTGTAGTGGCGTTAACCTTAGCTCGGGAAAAATTTTTAAATCTTCTTGAGCAAAAACTAAATATAAAAGAATATTACCAAAAAACCCCCGGGTTAATCGAGATTTTTGACAGCCTTGGTTATCAACTCAACCATCGTGCCACAGGGGAAGGTAACTTAAAAACATTAACTCAACAAGCCCTAACAACATCCCAAGTAGTGCATTTGGGTAAAGGAACAATTACTAACTTACCCCCTGCCCCCGAAGGACATATATGGTGCTTTAGTGGTGGAAAAATTAAAGACTTAGCCATCGGCGCTACCATTAACCCCAGAGAAACCCTTGAAGCGCAAACCGAAATTAGGCTAGTATCCCTCGATATTACCCTGATAGAATCAGCCCACAATAACAATAACAATAACACCAACGGCACATCACCCACCGAAATTAAAGATGACCCTTGGCAGGATAGCCAAACCCCCACTCCTAAAACAGAGCAACTTCCAGCCATTGCCCCTGAAGTTCTTATGGATGAGGATAACATTCCTCTAGCGGATAATAGCATTTTACAAGAACAACCCCAAAATCTTTTTCAAGAGCCAAAACAATCCCTTAAAAGTTATCCTTACTTCACAGGTAGGAGTGAAACAGAGATAGGTATTGCTTGTTTTCGGATGTTGTGCAAATACTTTAACATTCCCTATAAAGGAGATATTCTCACTCGCATAATTACTCAACAGGTGGAAAATAGTGGAAGGTTATCCATTGAAGTGTGCGGTGCGATCGGGGAACTTTTAGGATTAAATAGTCAATTAGTAGAAGTACCAGCAGGGGCTTTTGCCAGATTAGAAGCACCTATCCTAGTCAAACTAGAAGACTCCCTAGTGGTAATTTACGCCACCAGCGATAAAACTATCATCGTAGCAGATCCCACCCTGGGCAAAGTTCGGGAAATGAAAACCATCAGTTTCCTTGAAAGATGGGGACAAAGTGGTAAAGCCCTACTCCTGAAAAAAAATAAAGAAACCGCCCAACAAACCTTTGGATTGAGTTGGTTTGTGCCATCCCTAATTAAATTTAAGTGGATGTTGCTAGAAGTATTTGTGGCTTCCTTCTTTGTACAACTTTTTGCCCTCGCCAATCCTTTGATGATTCAGGTAATCATCGATAAAGTAATTGTGCAAAATAGTCCCGATACGTTGCAAGTATTGGGTATTTTCCTCGTTGTCTTGGCGGTATTTGAAGCCATCCTCAGCACCCTGCGCACTTATTCTTTTGTGGACACCACCAACCGCATTGACATGGCATTGGGTTCAGAGATTATTGATCACCTTCTGAGGCTACCCCTAAGGTACTTTGAAAAGCGCCCTGTGGGGGAAATTTCTACCCGTATCAACGAATTAGAGAATATTAGATCGTTTTTAACAGGAACAGCCCTAACGGTGGTGTTAGATGCGATTTTCTCGGTAATCTACATCGTGGTAATGCTCATTTATAGCCCTCTGCTTACCTTGGTATCCATGGCGATCATTCCTATTTTTATCATTCTTACCGTTGTCTTTTCTCCTCTAATTCGTCGTCAACTGAGGGAAAAAGCCGAGCGTAATGCTGAAACTCAATCTCACTTAGTGGAAGTAATGTCAGGGATTCAAACCGTTAAGGCTCAAAACATAGAATTGAGATCCCGTTGGGAATGGCAGGAGCGTTATGCTCGTTATGTGGGTACAGGGTTTAGAACGGTGATAACCCAAACTTTAGCAGGTTCAGCTAGTAATTTTCTCAATAAACTCTCCCAGTTATTAGTGCTTTGGGTAGGGGCTTATTTAGTCTTACAGGGGGAGTTAACCTTGGGGCAGTTAATTGCTTTTCGTATCATTGCAGGTTATGTAACCTCTCCGATTCTTCGATTGGCTCAATTATGGCAAAATTTCCAACAAACTGCTTTATCTTTAGAACGTTTAGCGGATATTGTGGATCACCCCCAAGAGGGTGAGGAGGATAGAGATAATATTCCTATGCCCAGTATTGAGGGGAATTTGAAATATGACAGTGTTTGCTTTCGTTTCAAACCCAATACACCTTTACAGCTTAATAATGTGAGCATTGAAATTCCTGCGGGAACTTTTGTGGGTATTGTGGGGGAAAGTGGTGCTGGTAAGAGTACCCTAACTAAGTTGGTGGCAAGGCTTTATGAGCCTGAGTCGGGACGCATTTTGATCGATGGTTATGATGTCAACCGTGTGGAGTTGTATTCTCTACGTCGTCAAATTGGGGTTGTACCTCAAGAGAGTTTGTTGTTTGAGGGGACGGTGATGGATAATATTGCCCTCACGAATCCTGATGCGAATACGGAGGAAATCATTGAGGCGGCAAAAATTGCGGTGGCCCATGATTTTATTATGGATCTGCCCAACGGTTATAATACAAAGGTAGGGGAAAGGGGGGCTTCCTTATCGGGGGGACAGAGACAAAGAATTGCGATCGCCCGTTCGGTTCTGCAAAATCCTCGGATGTTAATTTTGGACGAAGCCACTAGCGCCCTTGACTACAATACAGAAGCTCAAGTATGTCAGAATTTGATTTCGGCTTTTAGCGATCGCACTGTACTATTTATCACCCATCGCCTAGGTACCATTCAAAATGCTGATACCATCGTGGTAATGGATAAAGGGGCGATCGTAGAAGTAGGAACTCATGCAGAATTAATGGCACTAAACGCCCGTTACTATTACCTTTATCAACAACAACAAAAAGCAGAAATATAAAAAAGCATTTGCCTAGACTCCATTCTAGGTTCATCAACCATTTAACCCTATCTCCGTAATAACTATGCAATTTACCAACAACCCCAACACAAATCAAGAAAATCTTTTACAAAGAAATGGACAATCCGCCCCCCCCCAAGGGCAGGAAAAAATTAACCTAGATACCTCTGGATTTGAAAAAGGAGTAATTCTCAAACAATCCCCCGTTTGGTCTAGGGCGATGACCTGGACTATTATGGGAGTCACCGTATTTGCTATTTTATGGGCCTATTTTGCCCGCATTGAGCAAGTGGTGGCCGCAAGGGGTCAACTGAAGCCAAAAAATTCCGTACAAGAAATTCAAGCACCCATTAATGGTGTGGTGAGCAGCGTTAGGGTTCAAGACGGACAAAGAATCAACGCAGGAGATTCCCTCGTAGTATTTGATTCGGAAGCATCGGAAGCACAATTAGAATCCCTTTTAAGCATTCGAGAGTCTTTAGTGAAAGAAAATCGCTTTTATCGAGGACTTACGAATTCTCGCCTCACTGCCTCTGTGGTAGAAGCAAATATCATTGATCTTGAACTAGCCCCAGAAATTCAAGCCTTAGCCCTCAACCGTGCTTCCATTGTCGAAGAAATTGAGTTTTACGAATCCCAAATTGGCACAAGAAATGGGAATAACCTTAGTCCAGATCAAGCCTCCCGTCTAGTGGCGACGAATAATGAAATCGATTCTCGCTCTCAGGTAGCCCAACTAAAAATTAGTCAACTGGAAAAACAAAGAAGTCAGAATAATAGTCAGTTAGCCGATGCCCAACGGCAGTTAGGAAATGATCGCACCGTATTAGAGCAAATAAAAAATAGAAATCGGGATGCCATCGCCCGAGCCGAAGAAAGCCTAAAAATTGACGAAGATATTTTAAGTAATTTTGGTCCCCTATCGGAAGAAGGGGCAGTGTCAAGGGTACAAACAGACTTACAAAGGCAAAGGGTGCAAGACCGCCAAGCTCGATTAATTGAGCAAAGAAGCAATGGCAGAATAGAAGAAGAAAGACAACAACAGCAGATACAAACCCGCCTAGCTCAAATTGAACAACTTCAAGAAGAACGAGCCAGAATTAACTTAGAAATTAATCAAGCCCAACAAGAGTTAAGAAATACTGTTTCCGTTAGTGAAAGAGATGTGCGCGATCGCCTCGCCGGAAATAACCAAAGACTCTCAGAAATTGATAGTCAGCTTAACCGTATTATCGTAGATAACGAAAAAAGGATCTCCGAACTCAACAGTCAAATCACCTCAGCCCAACAAACCCTTCGTTTTCAGGAACTAAAAGCCCCCGTCTCAGGAACTGTATTTGATCTCCAAGCAAGTCCTGGTTTTGTTCCTAATGCGGGTATTTCTGAACCTTTATTAAAAATAGTACCAGACCCTGGCCCTGATAATCCCCTCATCGCTGAAGGCTACGTCACCAACCAAGACATAGGGTTTGTGCAAATAGGACAACAAGTAGATGTAAGAATTGATAGCTTTTCCTATAGTGAATTTGGTGATATTAAAGGAACGGTGGAATTTATCGGCTCCGATGCCCTTCCCCCTGATCAAATTTATAACTTTTATCGTTTCCCTGTCAGGGTAGAGTTAGAAGAACAAAATTTATTAATTCGTGGTAATCCTATAGATTTACAATCGGGGATGTCTGTGAGTTTAAATATTAAAGTTCGAGAAGATCGAAGTGTGCTTAGTTTATTTACAGAGTTATTTAGTAAAAAAGTAGATAGTCTGCGAGAAGTCCGTTAATTATCACTCGATGCCCAACTCCTGAAGGGGTCGGATAATAGTGGATTCTGGTACTTGATCGGGGTTAAAAACTCCATCAATGGCTTCTTGAAGACTGTTCGCCATGACAATGCGATTATCGTAAACCACAATTACCCTTGTTAGGGCGGGAATACTATTTTGATCGGCTTCTAAATACACAGGTTCCACATATAATAAAGACTGTTCGATGGGAATTACTAACAAGTTACCCTGAATAGCTTTTGAGCCTTGACGATTCCAGAGGGATATTTGTCCCGAAATTAGGGGATCTTGGTTAATGAGAGCCTCAATTTGATCTGGCCCAAATACTAGCTCTTGTTTGGGAAATTGATATAACAATAGTTTGCCATAATTCTCCCCATCACTTCTGGCGGCTAACCATGCGATGAGGTTAGGGCGAGATACGGGGGTATAGGGATGTAAAAGGATAAATTCTTCTTGATCGGCAATGGGTAGTTTCATGATCAAGTAATAGGGATTGATGGATAGTGCTTCATCACCGTAGATTTCTTGGGGTACTTGCCATTGGTCTTCCCTGTTATAGAATACTTGAGTATTTTCTACATGATAGGTAAGTAGTCTTTCTGATTGGGTACTGAATAAGTCGATGGGATAGCGGATATGTTCCATTAAATCTGAGGGCATATTCTCTAAGGGTTGGAATAGTTCCGGGAATATTTTTTGCCATGAGCGAATTAGGGGATCATTTTCTTCGCTGATATAAAAAGTTGTTTTACCGTTGTAGGCATCTATCAATACTTTTACTGAATTACGAATGTAGTTAAATTGGTTCTCTCCCGGATCTGAGTAGGGGTAGTAGTTGGAGATGGTATAGGCATCAATAAGCCAATATAGATGGTTAGAATCATCGGGATCTCCGTCAGCGGCTACGATATAGGGATCTCGATCATAGTAAAGAAAAGGTGCGATCGCCTTTATCCGTTCATTAATATTACGACGGAACAGAATACGAGTATCAGGGGTAAAATTATCCGTCAACAACATCCGCCAATCTCGCAGATGCACAGCAAAAGCTAATTTACGCCAAGTATCGGCAATATTAATGCCCCCCAAACCATCATAGCTAGTATTAAAATTCTCCTCTCCGCTAGGAAAATCAAACTCAGGAAATCTAGTATTCGTCATGATATAGTTATTCGCCAACTCCCCAAAATAGATACGAGGGCGCACAATGGGAATACTTTCTCGAATGGCAGGGGAAGAAACATTTAACCCCCCCGGATCTGACTCTGAGCCAATATCACTAACAAAATAAAAAGGTAATCCCCCCTGTTGTACCCTATTCACAGGAGACATGGTAAAACCATAACCATGGGTATAGATGAGATGTTTATTTACCCAAGTTTTTGCTTGTTCGGGTACCAGTTGATAATCTAACTCTCGGGGAGCGACAATTACTTGAGTATAGTTACTATCTCCATCGTCATTTTTAATGTTATAACGGTCAATATCCGCATCAGGGAACACATAATAAGGGCGAATTTGTTGCAACTGCCTATTGGCTTGGAGAATAGGGCGAGTATCCCACAGACGAATATTATCAATGGTTAAATTATTGGCTCGGATGTCTTCTAGGGTAAGAGAGGCTTCTGGGTTAAAGGTCTGCACTTCTATGGTATCTAAATTAAAAGCTGCCCTAGTTTCTTCTATATTTCTGCGTATATAGGGTTCTTCCAAGCCCAACTCGTTGGGCTGTACCATGGTATTTTGATATATTTCCGTTACCACTAACCCTGTACTATAAAAGACAAAATAGATAATGAAAGGAATGCTAGAAAAGCGCAAACCCCTTTGATGTTTATTCCTGCCCCCATAGCCCGTTACACATTTTAACAACAGCCAAATACCTATGAGCAAAGCCATGGCAGAGGCAACGGTTTCTACGGGTAGGCTAATGTTAAGGTCAGTATAACCAGCCCCATATACCACTCCTCGGGTAGAGAAAAGTAATCCATAGCGATTTAACCAATGAATCACCGCCACGGTAACCATTAACCCCCCTAACAGTCCGTAAATATGTCTTAGTTGATACCTCGATAACCCATCAAACTTACCTTGGCTAATACTATTGTTACTGATTAAATAAATAATTAATGAAGCGGTAATACTGTAGAAAAATAATCCTTGTAACCAAAAATCGAGGACTTGTAAAAAAGGAATTTTGAAGATATAAAAACTAATATCATAGTTAAATATGGGATCAGTTTTATCAAAATCAATACTGTTAAAAAACCGTAAAAATCTTATCCAATAACCTGCATTGGTAAAGGCAAAAACTATACTAATATAAACAGAAATAAAGTAAAGACAAAACCTCGCTTTGGTCATTATTAAACTGGTGATGACGAGCAATAATAACCCTTGCCAAGCGGTATCCGATACACTGCCCACTAACTGGGCGATCGCCCTTATGCGAAAAGGAGACTTAATAGCGGTTTGTAAATTGGGTAAACCAATATTTAATTGCCATGCCTCATTAGCAGTTTCGGTATAAAAAACTAGACTAAGAGCAATGAGAGAACTAAAAAGAATTAAAATAAATAATAAAGATTTAATCTGAATAGCAGGGGATTGAGGAGCAAATTGTTCCTGCTTAGTATCTTGATATAATTGTTGATGTTTTTTAAGTCTGTTGGCAATAAAAATATTACCAATAATAAAGGATGAGGAAACGAAAAAAGTAACTAAACCTAAGAATAATTTAGTTTTAAATTGAGTTAAAAAAGTTTGTACATAACCCAACTCTTCAAACCAAAGTATTTCAACGCCCAAACGGCTCAAGCCTATGATAGATAACCAAACCACCATTATTAAAGACAAAAGAGCAATAATAACTTTATGGTTGAAAACAATTAATTTGGTTGGACTTTTATAAACTTGTTCCATGGGGAAACCATTGACAATGAGCAGTGGACAATTGACAATTACTTTTTTATTATCAATTAATTTGGAAGGTTTTTAGGGACTCCCCCTCACCTTGGCAAGGGGGAAATTAATAATTGAGAAGGTCAGAAATTACAAATGATCAACTCTGAGTTGTACCGTACAAAACAGAAAACATTAATTTATCATAATTATCCATTCTCAATTCTCAATTCTCAATTCTCAATTATCCTATTTCTATATTAACAGCATCCACATCCCAGATTTCCTTGCAATACTCCCTGATGGTGCGATCGCTCGAAAACTTAGCCATACGGGCGCTGTTGAGGATAGACATTTTAGTCCATTTTTCCTGATCCTTATAAGCCTGAGCAACTTTATTTTGACAGTCTGCATAGGCAGCAAAATCAGCCATGAGCATATATTGATCGTTATAGAGTAAATAATCAACAATAGGTTTAAATAGCTCTTTATCACCATGACTAAAGTAACCATCCCGAATACGATCAACCACTTGGGCTAGTTCCGCATTTTCTTCGTAATAGTCCATGGGGTTATAGCCGTTGGCCTTATATTCAGAAACTTCTTCGGCGGTTAAACCAAACAAGAAGAAATTTTCAGCCCCAGCTTCTTCCCGAATCTCGATGTTAGCACCATCCAAAGTACCGATGGTTAAAGAACCATTCATGGCAAACTTCATATTACCAGTTCCAGATGCCTCTTTTCCTGCGGTGGAAATTTGTTCAGATAAATCGGCGGCGGGATAAATTCTTTGTCCGAGGGAAACGTTAAAGTTAGGTAAGAATACTACTTTAATTCTGCCACGCACATCGGGATCTTTGTTTACCACATCTGCTACGCTGTTAATTAACTTGATGACTAATTTCGCCATGAAGTAACCGGGAGCAGCTTTTCCACCAAAAATAAAGGTACGGGGTACTACTTCTACATCGGGATTTTCCTTAATTTTGTTATATAAGGCGATGATGTTTAAAACGGCTAGGTGTTGACGTTTATATTCATGGATACGTTTAACTTGCACATCAAAGATGGAGTCAACGTTAACTTCAACCCCTTGTTTTTTGAAGATATACTCCGCTAGTCTTTGTTTGTTGGCTTTTTTAATGGCCTGCCAGCGATCGCAAAAATCCTGATCATCAATGTACTTTTCTAACCCCTTCATCATGGTTAAATCTTTTAACCAACCATCACCCACTTTTTCGGTGATTAATTTGGAAAGTTCAGGGTTACTGAGCAAAATCCAACGACGGGGGGTAACACCATTGGTTTTGTTATAAAATTTTTCTGGCCAGAGGAAAGCAAAGGCACGGAGGGTTTCTTGTTGTAGTAATTCCGTATGGAGGGCAGCAACTCCGTTAATAGCATGACTACCTACACAGGCGAGGTGGGCCATGCGTACTTTTTGTTCTGAACCTTCTTCGATGAGGGATACCTGTTCTAATAAGTCCTCATTGTCAGGGTACCATGTACGCACATCTTCGAGGAAACGATGGTTAATTTCAAAGATGATTTCGAGGTGACGGGGTAGAAGTTTTTTGAATAAACTTACTGACCATTTTTCAAGGGCTTCGGGTAAGAGGGTATGGTTGGTATAAGCGAGGGTTTTTTGGGTGATATACCAAGATTTATCCCAGTCCATGGCGTATTCATCCACAAATATGCGCATCAATTCGGCAACGGCAACGGCGGGGTGAGTGTCGTTAAGCTGGATGGCTACTTTGTCGTGGAAGTTGTCTAGGCCGGGGTTACGGCTTAGGTGTTGTTTTACCAAGTCTTGGAGAGATGCGGCTACAAAGAAGTATTGTTGAGCCAGTCTTAATTCTCTACCTGCGGGGGTATTATCGTTAGGGTATAAAACTTTGGAGATGGTTTCGGAGTTAATTTTTTCTTCTACGGCACGGTCATAGTTTCCTGCGTTGAAGGCTTCAAAGTTAAACTCTTCACTAGCTTCTGCTTTCCATAACCTTAGGGGGTTAACGGTGTTAGTTTTAAATCCGGGTACGGGGGTATCGTGGGGGATGGCAAGGACGGTGCGATCGGGTATCCAAGATACTCTACAGTTGCCCTTGGAGTCGCAGTAGGGTTGGGTATAGCCCCCTAGTTTTACTTCGATGGTTTCGTTGGGGCGAGGAATTTCCCAAGGGTTTCCGAATCTAAGCCAGTTGTCGGGTACTTCGGCTTGCCAACCATCTCTAATTAGTTGGTGAAAAATTCCGAATTCATAGCGAATACCGTAGCCAATGGCGGGTATTTCTAAACTAGCGAGGGAGTCGAGGAAACAAGCGGCTAGTCTGCCCAAACCACCGTTACCGAGTCCTGGATCTGGTTCTTCTTCTAATAATTCTTCTAAGTCAAGATCTAATTCTTTGATTACTTGTTCTACTTCTTCGTAGATGTCTAGGTTCACTAGGTTATTGCCTAGGTGTCTGCCCATGAGGAATTCGGCAGAGAGGTAACATACTCTTTTGGTGTTGCTTTCTCTATAGGTTTCGATAGTTTTGAGAAAGCGGTGAAGAATTCGATCTCGGATGGTGTAGGCGAGGGCTACATAATAGTCTTGTTTGGATGCTTTATTTTGGTTTACCCCTTGAATGTAGAAGAGGTTATCTAAAAACGCTTGTTTTAGCGTTTCTCGACTCATCCCAGTGCGATCGTCTTCTATATTGCTAGTGGTTTTTTTTATTGTTGTCTCTACCATAGTATTTTTCTATACTTCTATATTGTTAAGGTTATACGATCTTTTAAAAATATTGCTATTTTTCTAGAAAACCCTGCGATGGTTTCTACTCAAAGGGTTAAAATAGTATTAACTTTTATGAAGTTTATTAATAAAACTGCTTATTTTTTCGGTGATGCCTTTTTTTAAACCCAAACAACCTATTCTGCAAAGAAAGCCCACATCTAGGGAGGATGATTATTTTAATGGGATGCGTCCTTGGCGTTTCGAGCCTTATCCTTGGCTTCCCTTATGTGGTGTCTATACTTGCATTGATCAGAGTATGGTGCTGTGGGGGGTAATTTCTGGGTTTATTTTTTTGGTGGCTCAGTTTTGCCCTTTTAGCTGGGTTGATCAGGCGATCGCATGGTCAATTTTAACCATCATGGGTACTGGAATTATGATAGCTCTAACCTATGGTTGGACGGTAGTTGAGCGATTATCATGGCTGTTATATACCTGGGTGGGACTAATGGTTTTTGGTATGGTCATGACGGACTGTGCGATCGCCCTTGGGTGGGGATGGTTACTAGCTCACTTATGCAGTTTTTGGTTATTAATAAGTGCCATGGGCTATCTAATAACAGGGTTTGCCATGCGTTCACGGGCTTTTTTCTTAGCTACCGTAATTCACGGGGGGGCAGTATTTCTCTTACCCCATGTTGTAATGTGGCAATTCCTTTTTACAGGATTGGTGATGATGAGTAACTTATTAATTTTTGCGGAAGGTCACTGGGATATGATCTTACCCAATGAAAGATTTACTTTACTTAGAAAAAAGAATAAAAATCTTAAAATTAATTCTAAGTTAATCCTAGATAACTAAATATAGTTAAATGAATTTTCCTAGTTCAAACAAAAAAACTAACGACCACCGAAAAACAAAAGATTAACTCCTACGCTAACGCCACTATCCGATTGAGTTAACAAAGTAGTAATACCATGACTACCAATGGCATTAGTTCCATAAACTCCCAAACCCCAGTTATTTTGAGGTGCCATATAGCGAGCACCAACAGCCCAAACCAGTGGATTTGAAGTAATCATGGGGGTAATCTCACCAATGAATTGTAACCCCGATATTGGTTGATAATTAACTCCTAAGCCAACACCAACAACGTCGTTACCCGCAAAAAAACCCGCCTTAGGACTAAAGATAAAAGCTAACTCCTCATTAGTCTGATAGTTCAAAAGAGCTTGAATGTTAGACGTACCTACTCCAGCACCAGAGTTTGTAAGGTCAGTCCCCTCCAGTTCACCCCTGAGGCTTAAAGAAAAAGGAGCCCCCTGAGCTTGATTTAAAATTCTAATTTTAGTGGCAACACCAAATTTAATGGTAGAACTTCCTCTTGTCACTGCTAAATTTTCATCATTACGACCAATATCAAATCCAAGGATTTCCAGTTGTACATCATCACTCAACCCATAGCCCAACTGAAAAGCAAAATCTCCACCAACTACCCCTTTTGCTAAAAAGTTTCCTTTGCGCAAAGTTTCCGCACTATTAAGGGTAAAACCATCAAATAATAATTGTTTATCCCTAGGGGTTAAAGCAGGAAGAGGTTCATTAGCAAAACTACTTCTGTAGCTATTTTGAACAAAAAAGTCTGGAGTCCAGCGCACATTTAACCCCACAGCAACTTGATTAGGATCAGGAATAAAAGTTAATAGCTTAGTGGCGGGGGTCACTCCTAGGGCATTAGTTAAATATAAATCAAGAGCCACTGCTGGACTATAAAGATAATTAACCGAAGCACTCCAAACAAGACTTTTATTTATGTTTCCCTGATTATCAACACTATTCCCTTTACCAATTAAAGGATAATTAAAATCAGCAGATACTCCGAAACGCTCACCTAGTTTGGCACTCACTCCAGCACCCCCATGGAAAAATGTGCCGTAAAAATCTCCACCATCGTTGATAGTATCAGCGAAAATAGCTAATCCACCCAAAAGATGGAATTTAACATTTTCGTTGTAATTAAATGTCACAGGTACTTGAAGAGTACCCCCAAAAGTTCTGGTACTTTGAAGTTCTTGATCAGGGGTAAATAAGCGGTTTTCTCCTGCAACTCTTAAAAGTTCTGCTGAACCTGCCACTGCTAGGGTATAGGAAGGTTTATTTATGAGTTGATATTTGAAACTTGGAGCGAATGATTTAAAGTCTAGAAACGTTAGCTCGTTATTAATTCTTTCTCCTAAAATATCATCAAAGTCACTATAGGCTATGCCTATTTGCAGTCTATCGCTGATGCTATATTCTAGGGATGCTCCATACACTTGTAGTCCTGAGCCTAAACCGACTGATCCTGTGGAGAAATTATGTAAGCCATAGGTAAAAGTCATTGTTCCCTTTGGCATGGTTTCGGCGGTGGGAATATTTATGGGTTTGGGCAAAAATATCTCTAAGGGAGAAAGGGTATATCTTAAGTTTTGATCTCCATTTCCTTCTTGAGCAAAGATTTCCCAAGTCGCTTTATTTTGATCAGCTAATAAGGTTGTTATGTTATCTTCTTCTAAGGGTTGGATCTTTAGTTGTTGTCTATGAAAAGAGTTTTTCTTTAATAATTCTTGACTATTTTTTTGTTGAAACTCAGTGAAGACTTCCCCCGAAGGGGATTGATTATCCGCTAATAAAATTTCTGGCTTAATTATTGATAAAAATTCATCTTTTTTGATGGTGGTTTCAGAATTTAAATCTTGACTATTTGTGCTTGATAGTTTGTTTTGAAAGTTGCTCTCGCTGGCTATGGCTTTAAAGCTAATACTAGAAGTAATGATGAGAGAGTTAATAATAATAACAGATAATTTCAAGGACATTTATTATGGTCTTATGATTTAATTTTTTCCATATTCTATCGGATCTATTACCATTGTCAAACTTTTTGCCAAACGGTTTTGATGTTGACAAATTCTCGGATGCCTTCAATGCTCAATTCTCGTCCATAGCCTGAGCGCTTGATGCCCCCGAAGGGTAAACGAACATCGGATTTTACTAAGCCGTTTATAAACACCGCCCCTGCTTCGATGTCTTGGATGCAACGTTCTATATTTTTCTCGTTTTTTGTCCAAACACAAGCCCCTAAACCCAAGGATGTACCATTGGCAAGGGCGATCGCACTTTGCACATCTTTTACGGTAAAAAGTAAAGCCACCGGTCCAAAAAATTCTTCGCTCATGGCGGGGGAGTTTTCGGGAATATTGGTCAAAATGGTGGGGGGATAAAAATGGCCTTTGCCTTGTAAGGGTTTACCACCGATCAAAACTTTTGCCCCCATGGAGACGGTTTTTTGTACTTGCCCATGGATTTCTTCTAAAATTGAGGAGGTAGCAAGGGGTCCAATGTCGGTATCTTCGGCCATGGGATCTCCTATTTTTAAGGCTTGGAACTTCTCCAATAATAGTTGTTCAAATTTAGGGGCGATCGCCTCTACCAGAATAAATCGTTTACTAGCAATGCAAGATTGACCGTTATTTCGTACCCTAGCTTCCACTGCCACTGTCGCTGCTTCCTCTAAATCTGCATCTTCAAGGACGATAAAAGGATCACTGCCCCCCAACTCCAACACCGATTTTTTCAACTCTTCCCCCGCTACCGATGCCACCTTTTGCCCTGCCAACTCACTGCCTGTGAGGGTTACAGCCTTTACCCTCGGATCTCTGATTACCTGTTCTACTTGCCCCGATTCGATTAATAAAGATTGAAATACCCCCTTAGCAAATCCAGCCCCTTTAAAGATAGTGGCGATCGCCAAAGAACACTGAGGCACATTGGAAGCGTGTTTTAACAGGGCTACATTCCCCGCCATGAGGGTAGGAGCGGCGAACCGAAAAACTTGCCAAAAAGGAAAATTCCACGGCATTACCGCCAAGATAGCCCCCAATGGTTGATAAGTTACATAGCTATGGGAAGCATCCGTTTCCACTATTCTATTTTGTAAAAAATCCGCCCCATGCTCTGCATAATATCGACAGACAAGCGCCGACTTGTGTACCTCTGCGATCGCACTTTGAAAAGGTTTTCCCATCTCCAAAGTCATCAACTTCGCCCACTCTGGGGCATCATCCTCCAAAATCGTTGCCACCTTCAACAATTTATCAGCCCTCGACTCAAAAGAACTTTTGCGGTAGTTTTGAAAAGTAGAATCCGCTAACTGTAACTTAGTCTCAATTTCTGTGGTAGTCAGGGGAGTAAAGGTTTGGATGGTTTCTCCCGTAGCAGGGTTAATGGTGGAGATCATGGTACTATACAATCCTCAGAACTTATTTTTGCGATCCGACATATCTGAATCTTAGCAAGAAAGCCCCATTTATTCCCATTTTAACGTCGCTTTCTCTAATCCTTCCTCCCTTCTAACTTGACTATCATTTTCCATCCAACTAATAATCTGTTGTGGAGTCAAATCATTTACTTCTATTTGTAAATCATCCGCCATTACCTTCAATAACCGTAAAGAAGAAATCGTTAAACGGGTTAAAAACTTTTCCTGAGAAGTTAACAAAGCCATCTCCACCGCCATGGATTCCTCTTGGCTTAAATATTGTTGATTATCAATCATTAAAATGCCTCGGTATCAAGTTTACTGTTATGTGTTTAGATTAATTTTACTTCAACCTTAACCATTAGAAATTAAATAACCACAACGATGCTCCCCATCATAAATCCAGTTCGTCCTTTCTACCTTACAATCAGGAAAAAGAGAGGCGAACATCTCTAACTCATGACCACAAACTTGAGGATAAGATTGAGCTACATCAGAAATGGCGCAGTTATGTTCACTTAAAAAAAACTTCTCACAATCAGCTTCACTCACCGCATACAACTCCGCCATATATCCTTCTTGACGGCGAATTTCCGCTAACTTTTTAACCCTCTGCTCAAGATTTTTCCCCTTCATATACTGACGATACATGGAGGCTTTTTTTTGCCACTGTTTAGCTAAAATTTCTGTAACCTTTTTTTCTCCCACTGTTTCCGCCATGGTATCTAAAAAAGAAACAGCAAAATCACCGTAGTTTTGAGGAAAAAAATCCCGCCCTTGGGGGCTAAGATAGTATAAATGTTGGGGGCGCCCTGATTTTAGGGGCATTATTTCATAGTCAATTAAATTCTGATTTTCCAAGTCCTTGAGATGTCGCCTAATGGCTTGAGGACTAATATCTAGGGCTTTGGCTATTTCCTGAGCCGTGGCTTTATTATTTTTTAGTAAATATTGTAAAATACTTTCTTTACTGGATTGATGCAGGGAAATGTTCATGGTCTCCCTCTATGTTAATCAATAATTTTTGTCATCTTAACCTTGGTTGGTTATGGGTAAAACAACACGGAAGTTGTTTAAATCTTAGTTTAGCAGATATTTCCCTTTACCGTGAATATAAATTGAGAAAGATTGCTAGAATAAACGGGTTCTTAATCATTTTTACTTGGTGTATGTATTCTATTACTGCTATTATTTGCACCCACAATCGAGGAGATTATTTAAAGTCTGCTATTGATAGCTTATTGAGCCAAGATATAGAAGATTATGGGGTAATGGTGGTGGATAATGGCTCTACGGATGATACTGCCCAGATTGTCAAAAAGCGCTTGAATAATCCCAGGCTGAAATATGTTTATGAACCAAAATTAGGTTTATCGGTTGCGAGAAATACGGGGGCGTTGAATACTGATGCTGATATTATCGCTTATTTGGATGATGATGCGGAGGCTTCTGTTTCTTGGTTGGGTAATTTGAGGGAAATTTATGAAAATGATAGTCAAGTGGCGATCGCAGGGGGGGCAGTAAATTTAATTTTACCCAAGGGCTATGAAGATTTACCAGAATGGATTTCTGAGGATTTAGCAGGGGCTTTAGGACTTTATAATTTGGGAGATGAAGTTAAATATATTACTGAACCAAGATTAACTCCTCGAGGGTTAAATTATTCTATCCGTCGTGATTTTTTGATGGAGATTGGGGGTTTTGATACCAGTTTGGGTAGAGTAGGAAAAAAACTTTTGTCCAATGAAGAGCTTTATATGACAGAATTAGCTCTAAAAAAAGGTTACAAGGTGGCTTATATTCCCACGGCGAAGGTAGGGCATAATGTGCAACCCGAAAGATTGAAAAAAGATTGGTTTTTCCGTCGTAGTTGGTGGCAGGGGGTAAGTGAGTATTATCGAGCGCAAGGGAAAAGTATCAAAAAATCAAAACAGTTTCTCAACACTTCCGAAAGAATTTTAAGGGGGGTTTATAAGAGTATTAAATATTATCAAAATCCTGCCATGCGTTTTGAAAATATGCTCTATGCCTATGGGCAGTTTGGATATTTAAGACATTTACTGATGAAGGATTAGGGATTGGAAGCTAGGGGATATGATGATAGGTTATAAGTTTTTAATTGTCCATTTGCCTTTACTTTACCTACTTTTTTATTTTCAATTGCTATGATGGTGAGAGTTTTTATTTCTCGAGTGTCATGACTTTTCAAATATGAAGAAGTACCGTTGGTTAATTGTTGCTGTTGCTTTAATTTCGATTTTTTGTCAAATGATTTTTTCTACCCCTGCCATGGGGGCGAATGATGCCTATTGTAGATTTAATCAAAATGAGGTTAATCTCAAGACTGAATTGAGAAATCAAACTTTTGCTAGTAACAATAGTCAGGCAGGAAGGGAATATCAACAGGTTGTGCAAAAACACGCTCAAATGTTACGGGACTGTCGCAACAAAAACTGGCTCAAGGAACAGGCGATTTGGTTAAGGATTTACCCCTGTGATGTGCTGGATGGCTCGGTGGAGAGAGTTTTGGATCAAATTGTCAATTTGGGCTATAACACGGTTTATTTAGAAGTATTTTTTGATGGTCGGGTATTGTTGCCCAAAAATGGTAATAATACGGTGTGGAGAAGTGTGGTGGAGCAACCGGGGTACGAAAATAGGGATTTGTATGCGGAAGCTCTGCAAAAGGGGCGATCGCGCGGTTTGAAGATGTATGCTTGGTTATTTTCCCTCAATTATGGTTATTCTTATAGTGTTAGGGGCGATCGCACTGGGGTTTTAGCATTAAATGGTAAAGGGGAGAATAGTATCGGCTATGTGGATGATGGCTCTCAAACCTTTGTAGATCCCTATAATTCCGTTGCTAGACAAGATTATCAACGTTTACTTCAGGCCGTATTACAACGGCGCCCCGATGGAGTTTTATTTGACTATATTCGCTACCCGAGGGGGGCAGGTAATTACTCTGTGGCTTCCAAGGTAAAGGATTTATGGATATATGGTAGTGCTTCCCGTCAAGCCCTCTTGGCAAGGGCGGTAAACAGCCAGGGTAGGTGGATTTTACAACGGTACATTGACCAAGGATTTATTAACGCCAACGACTTACAGCAAATGCGAGAGCTTTTCCCCAATGAAACTATGCCCCTATGGCAAGGGAGAAGCTCCAATGCTGCTAACCATTTATCTGCCCTACAGCTAGATTTATGGTACTTTACCGTTGCCCACGCAGCCCAAGGAGTGATTGATTTTCTTAATTTTGCAGTGAATCAGGTACAACAAATGGGTATTCCTTCGGGGGCGGTATTTTTCCCAGAAGGTAATCAACCCGTAGGGGAAATCGGTTTTGATTCTAGGGTACAACCTTGGGATAATTTTCCCCATACCCTTCCTGAGTTTCATCCTATGTCCTATGCCCTTTGTGGTAATGCTAGTTGTATTACTCAACAGATACAGAGGGTAATAGACGAGATTCCTAATGTTAATAATGTCAAGCCTGTATTGGCGGGTTTTTGGGGTAGAAGTGAGGGGCAACGTCCTTCCCTTGAAATACAGATGGAGGGCATTAGGCAGGCAAATAGGGGTATTACTTCTATTAGTCATTTTGCTTACTCTTGGCTTGAACCTGAACATACTAGGGAGCGCCGCCGTAGTTGTGGTTTTTAATCGTGCAATTTTCCTTCTAATTCTTTGGTGAGAAAATAGTTTAAGACAGTACGGACGATGGCAATTATCACCAGTTTACCAAGGGAGGTAAAATCGGAGCTTAGGGTGGTGGCTACTATGTCCGCCCCTAACTGAAATTCGAGGGCAAGGACGAGCCACATTCCAAATTCTAGTCTAACTTTTGTGAATCGGTGGCGACGGTGGTGGAATGGATAGTTAATGGATAGTTGTAGGGTTTTTATTAACCCCCATAGTATGCACAAAAGGGCGATCGCCTCTAGTACCAATTTAAAAAAATTAGCAAAGATATATAATCCTGCCTCAATCAGTTCTATAAGTCCCATTTTTCTAGGTAATTAGTGATGGTTTGATGAATACTTTCTTGATTTTCCCTAGCATCTACTTTTAATATTTTATGGGGATAATGCTCAAATATTTCGGTAAATCTTTCTCTTACTTTAGTTAATTTTGCTTCGGTTTCATAGATTTCTTTATAAGGGCGATCGCCCATTCTTTCTAAAGCTAATTCCACAGGAAGATCAAGATAAATCACCACATCAGGAGGGGGAAATTTTTGATTTAAAATACTTACAAAATCATAATCTTTTTGGGTTTTGCCATTATAAGCAAGGGATGAAAAATAGTATCTGGTACTAATTACATGGACATTCTGAGATGTTAGACTATAAACCCCATCTAAATTATTATATAAGTGATAATGGCGATCGGCTGCAAATAAATAAGCCATTTGTTGATCATACAAATCTTGATCATTAAAATCATTTTTACCAGCCAAAAAAGTTCTTAATAATTGACCGATAGGACCTCCTGAAGGTTCAGGACTAACCACTGATTTTTGATTTATTTTAGTAAAATAATCCTGTAAAAGTTGAGCTTGAGTTGAACTCCCTGCACCATCAACCCCTTCAAACACAAGAAATAATCCCTTGGACATTTTTATAATAATAATTATTTTTTTATAACATTCACAAAGGATATAATACTAAATCTTGGTGGAATAATATACTAATCAGGGCGGGCAATAGGCAATGGGGATTAAGGAAGTAAAAATAATTATTCCATTATCTAAAGCCCTTAACATCTAGTTGTACAGTCCTTTTTCCGTTCCATTCATTGATCGACAACTCATAAGCAATATCAATATTAGCAGGGAGGGGATAACAATAACCTTTATTCCAAACGATACATTTTAGCTTTTCTCCCGATTCATCTTGTAACGTTAATTGTAAATGTTCCCCCGTTTTAGTTAATCTTTGTTCAATTACCGTCACATCAGGAGTCCAAAAAATAGGGGCATCATTTTCTATACCCCAAGGATAAAGACTTTCTATTTCTTTTATTAAGTCAAAATCAGCATCATAAAAACTAATCTGACCATCAATTTTTAACAAAGGAGTGAGATGTTCAGGGGATAACATTTGATGGCTAAATTTTCTTAATTTATCTTTGATTAAGTCAAGATTTTTTGTCTCAAAACTAAAACCTCCTGCGGCTTTATGCCCTCCATATTTTAATAGTAAATCATCGCAATATTGTAAGGCTTCAAAGATATTATATTCCTCTGTACCCCTTGCTGAACCCCGAATATGTTTTTTTTCCTCGTCTTCATAGGTGGCAATAAATACAGGTACTCCATAACGATCCACTAGGCGGGAAGCTACAATGCCTATTACTCCATGGTGCCAGTCTTCCCCTAATAATAGTAAGAAGCGATCGCCCATTAAGTCAATTTTTTGCTCTTCAATGAAGGTAATGGCATCTTTTTCTACATTTTTACATAGGTCCTGCCTTTTTTGATTTGCCCTGTGGCACTCTCCTGCCCTCTCCGTGGCGATGGACTGATCTTCGGTAGTCAGTAACTCGATCACAATTTGAGGGTCACTAATACGCCCGATAGCGTTGATTCTAGGACCTAATTTAAAACCAATATCCTCAGAATTGAGAGTTTTTTTCTTTTTATCCACTCCCCCTACTTTGATGAGGGCTTGAAGTCCCAAAATTTGAGGATCTGCTAATCGTTTCAAACCTCTTTTTAGCCAACGGCGGTTAACCCCCGTCAGGGGAGCCATATCGGCAATGGTACCGAGGGTGTAGAGTTCGAGCAATTGCCTTGTTAAGCCTTCTAATTTCCCTAGTTTTTGAGCAAGGGTGACTCCCAACACATAGGCAACCCCTACCCCTGCTAAACCTCTGTAGGGGGAATCTAGGGGTAATAATTTGGGGTTCAGGATACCATCGGCGGGGGGTAAGTTGGGGGGTAAATCATGGTGATCGGTTATGATTACATTCAATCCCAATTCTTTGGCTAGGGCGATGGGTTCGTAGGCTGAAATACCGTTATCCACGGTCAGAATTAAACTTACTCCCTCTTCTTTAAATTCCTTGACAATGCGTTTATTAATGCCGTAACCATCTTGCATTCTACTAGGAATAGCGTAATCAACCTTTGCCCCAAGGGGTCTTAAAGCTCGAATTAATAGGGCTGTGCTGGTCATACCATCGGCATCATAATCTCCGCAAATAGCTATTTTAGAGCCAAGGGCGATCGCCTCTGTCAACAGATCAAGACATTTAGGTAAATCAACAAATTCAGTGAGGGGAGAGGGTAAAGTTTCTGTTTCAGGATCAATATAAACCCGTGCATCATCCATGGATTCTAAGCCACGGTTAACCACCACCTCCGCCATGATGGGGGATAAACCCAAAGACTGGGAAAATAATTCCACCAACTGGGGGTTAGGTTGACCAAATTGCCATCGTTGTTTTGGTAAACTATCAATCATCAAAATTTCCTTAACTCTACAGCATTTTTCCCGTCCACGGACTCTAAATAAACCTTAACTTTTTCGTCTTTGGCTGTGGGTAACACTTTTCCTACAAAATCGGGATGAATGGGCAATTGACGATGTCCCCTATCCACCAGTGCCAAAAGTTTAACAATTTCTGGTCTGCCATATTCTGCCACGGCATTAAGGGCAGCACGGATGGTGCGTCCACTATAAATCACATCATCGACTAAAATAACGGTTTTACCTGTTAAATCTACGGGAATTTCGGTTCTTTCGGGGGTTCTCATTTGGATTTTGTCTAAATCATCCCGATAAAAGGTAATATCGATGGCTCCCACGGTAACTTCCTGTTGTTCGATGTGCTTAATCTGATCCGCCAGTTGTTGGGCCAGGGGTACTCCCCTTGTATAGATACCCAACAAAACCACCGTAGATAAATCTGGGGCTTCTTCTACTACTTGGGAAGCTAAACGATTTAGGGTACGGCGTATTTCATCGGCGGAAAGGATTTCGACAATTTGATTAATCATAGAATAATTAGTTGATAATGGATAATTAACTTTCTGGGAAATTTAGACTATGGGGGTTAATTAACACTGGCTACCAATTACCTATTCTTCGTCATCTTTGTTTTCTGAAACCTCTATGACACTGTTATCATCTTTTACTTCGGTGGCAACGTCTTCTAAATCGTCAATTTTGACCAAAACCACGGTAACGTTATCGGAACCACCATTGTTTTTTGCTTCGGTAACAAGGCTATCGGCAACTTTATCTAAATCATCTCCATCTCCCAATAGTTTGTAAATAATGGGATCGGTTACTTCTTCGGTTAAGCCATCACTACAGAGCAAAAAGCGATCGCCCTTATCGGTGGTATCAATTCTGTGAATGTCAATGCCTTCATACAAATCCCTTCTACCCAAACATTGGGATAGTACATGGCGCCAAGGATGATGTTTCGCATCTTCGAGGGTAATTTCCCCCGCCCTAATGGCCTGACCAATCCAAGTATGATCGGAGGTGACTTGAATTAACATCTCATCTTGAAGCTGATAAAGACGGGAGTCCCCAATGTGCGCTCGCCAAGTTTCCCCACCACGGAAAATTAAAACCACTACGGTAGTACCCATATCTCCCCGCTCTGGGTGATTATCTTGATCTTCAAGGATGCCTTCATTGGCTTGTAATACGGCTTTTTCGAGAAGATCATAGGAATCGATGGGAGCTTCCCAGTTTTCTTCTAAATATTCTTTGATAACATCCACAGCGATTTTACTGGCCTGTTCTCCACCAGCATGACCACCCATGCCATCGGCGAGGATAAAAAATCGTCCCGAAGTATCAGTATAAAAATTATCTTGATTATACGACCTTACCAGTCCGGGGTCACTCAAGCCAGCGAATGCACATTTCATATGACTAATTTACCTTGATTGCGATTAAACATTGATTGCCTTTACAAATTTAGAGGACGGATACCCCCCCGTCCCATGATCTCTTAATTTATCAGATTATTTCGAGCAAACTTATTTATCTTAAGTATATTTAATTTTACCATAACCTGATCAGTTATTTAAACAGTATTTCGCCTTAGAATTTGCGGTCTAACTTCTTAATTTGTTTTAATAATTTCAACAGTGCAACGGTGGGTAAAATGCCCACTACCCCAAGGGCGATCGCCACTTGCCACAAACTATTAACGACTAAAATAGTAGCGGACAAAACCAAGGTACTAATAATCAAAGTGTAATTGGTAGCCATCTGGGTACTACTGATACGGCGTAATAGGCGCTCCGACTCTAAAGAACGAACCCTTAAGCGAATATCCCCCCGATCTAACTTATCGATGGTATCGTCTAAACGGGCAGGTAAACCAAAGGCTGTACTACCGACCTGCATTGCCTGACGGCTAAACTCATCAATAATTGATTTACCATTTTCGGCATTAAATTCACTCATAACATTTAGGGCAAAAGGTTGTGCAACTTCCATAAAATTAAAATCTGGATCTAAACCCTTCCCAACCCCTTCTAGGGTAGAAAAAGCCCTCATCACAAAGGTAAAGGTAGCAGGAAAGCGAAAAGGTTGATCGTAGGCAATTTCATAAAGATCCTCACTAATCTGCCCAATGGACTGTTCCTCAAAAGGTTTGTCCATAAAATTATCGAGCAAAAATTGCACCGAACGCCTGATAGGGCCTGGATCATCCATGGGTGCTAAAGCTCCTAAATCCACTAAAGAATCCACCACTCGCTCCGCATTTTTTTCCGTAACACCAAAAAGCATTTCCAACAGTTTCTCTTTGATGTTCGGCTGTAGTTGTCCCATCATGCCAAAATCATAAAAGATTAAAGAACCGTCAGGATCTACCGCCAAGTTACCCGGATGGGGATCGGCGTGGAAAAAACCATCATTTAAAAGTTGAATTAAATAGGCCCTTGCTCCTAGTTTTGCTAACTCCTTACGGTCTAGCCCTGCGGCCTCTAGGGCATCGTAATGGCTAATCTTGATCCCCGGCATATATTCGAGGGTAAGCACCCTTGGGGAGCTATAGCGCCAGAATACTCGAGGTACTTTTACCCAGCTTTCATCACGGAAGTTTCGGCGAAAAGTGTCAGCGCTGGTGCCTTCCAATAGATAATCGGTTTCTTGCCATAGAATACGACAACATTCTTCATAAATCCCCATCCAGTCACGATTTTTTCCCCAACGGGGATGATTTTGGAAGTAACGGGCAATTTGCTTGAGAATACCTAAATCAATGTCGAATAGTTTTGGTAATCCGGGGCGCTGAATTTTTACGACTACTTCTTCCCCTGTGATTAGTTGAGCTTTATGGACTTGCCCCAAACTTGCTGCGGCTAGGGGGGTAGGGTCAAAGTTAGCGAATAATTGGTTTAGGGGTTTGTTAAAATCTTTTTGAATAATGGCGCATACCTGCTCATAGCTAAAGGCTGGTACCCTATCTTGTAGTTTGGATAATTCGGTAACGTATTCTTCGGGAAATAAATCGGCTCGGGTAGAAAATAGTTGTCCTACTTTTATGAAAGTGGGCCCTAATTCAAGGAGATTTTCCCTAATCCATCCCGCCTGAATACGACGACGAGCGACTAATTTTTCTTCGCTGAAGCCATCGGGATAACTCCACTTTTTGCCATTACGCCATAGTTTGAAAAGTAGTAAAAGAACGAATGTCCAAATATCTATACGACGACGGAGGGGGGAATAATTTTCGCTATTCCAACGATAGACTTTTTTCCCGGGTTCTGGTTTACGGGCGGGGATTATTTTAGGAATCTCGGAAGATGACTCTAAATATTTACTGGTGTTGGGATAGGCTGATGACACTTTTATTTTATGATGATAAATTGGTCTGATGATTTGGGTTGTTAAGCAATTTTGATCTTTAAAAAGTTTTCAATGTGCTTATTGTTGACGATACTTATTTAGTTCCGCTTTTAATCTAGCAATTTCTGCCCTTAGTTCGTCTAAAAGTTCTTGTAAATCCACACTGGTATCCACTTCTATGGTTATGGTGGTGTTGGTGCGATCGTGGTCGGATTGTTGTTTAGCAATTTCGGCCCTTAGTCTTACTTCTTCGGCAAATTGTCTTAGTCTTTCTCTGGTTTCTGCGTCAAATTTACCAACTTCACTGAGGGTGTTGGTGAGGGTGTCTTCTACTTTTTCTGTCAAGACTTCCGCTAGGGCTTTACCAAAGAAGAATGCTTCTGTTACTGGATTACTCATTTGCAATATTTCTTAACGCTTTTGTTACAAATTATATCTTTATTTCTCAGAATCTGGATCGGTTTGTGGGGTAATTGATAATTGAGAGTGGAGAATGGATAATTGATAATAAATGTTTTGGGGTTGCTGATTTTAGATATGATTTATCATTTAGGCAGGGAATAGGGAACGGGGAATAGGCAATAGTAATAGTATTTTGATGTCTTAGTTTTTAGCATCATTACAATTATATTTCATACCATGATTAAGCAATGCCAATGTTTTTATTGTGGGGGATAGTTTTTTATAAAAAAACTCCCTTGCCCCAAGGGAGTTAAAAAATATCTGGTATGGGGTGGATATATAAAGATTGGGTATTATTGATTTTCCGAGGCAGGTTCTAGTTTTTGAGGGGATGGCAGTTTAAAAGATACGAGGG
The DNA here is from genome assembly GCF_054166785.1 of Cyanobacterium sp. Taxonomy (NCBI): domain Bacteria; kingdom Bacillati; phylum Cyanobacteriota; class Cyanophyceae; order Chroococcales; family Geminocystaceae; genus Cyanobacterium; species Cyanobacterium sp. The sequence goes on along the minus strand of NZ_JBSZCP010000025.1, from coordinate 8,623 downwards.
AAGCAATTAAAACAAAAAAGCTGGAAATCCATAAACAACCAACAATGCCAAAGAGTTGGTAACAGATACCTGATGTAATGGTGCCTAGCAGTCTTCCTCCTGAGTTTGCCATGTAATAGAATCCCACGTTTAGTGCTACGTCGTTATCTTCGGTGTAGGCTAAAACCAAGTAGGAGTGGACGGCGGAGTTGAAAGCGAAAACAATACCAAAAATAATTAAACCCCCTGTGATTACCCATTGGGGATCTAATCCTGCCATGAAAGCAAGGGCGATCGCCACTGGAATAATGGTTAAAATAGAAGTCCAAATCTGGATAGTTTTGGCTTGGGGTGCGGTGCTTTTTTTATTTTGCCCGAGGATGGCGGGGGAAAAAGACTGAATAAAACCATAACCAATTACCCAACATGCCATATAAGTACCCACTTGAATAAAAGTCCATTCCAATTCAGTTTGGAAAAATACGGGTAATGCCACCACAAACCAAATATCCCTAGCCCCAAAGAGGAAGAATCTGGCAAGGGATAAAATGTTAATGGCTTTACTTTTGGAAAATAGCTGTTTAAATTTAACTTTGGCTTTGATTTTACCCATATTTCTGGGCAACAATCGACCCGTTAAAAAGATAACAAATAATACCCCCGCCTGAATAAATAAAGCGTTGGTAAATCCTGTTAATTCTAATAGGGCAGCGCCAACGAAAAACCCTAAACCTTTGAGGGCATTTTTAGAACCTGTGAGGATAGCAACCCATTTAAATAACTTCGATTCCGCTTCCTTGGGTACTACTAAACGCACGGCACTTTTGGAACTCATTTTGGTTAAATCCTTGGCAACTCCTGAGAAGGCTTGGGATGTCATTACGTATAACACCTGAAACCATACCGCCCATTCTGGGTTGAGAAAACCTAACATGACAAGGGCGAAAATTTGCAGTCCGATTCCACCATAAAGGGTTAACCGTAAGCCAAATTGTGATCCAATCCAACCTCCCAAAAAGTTGGTTATTACGCCAAAAATTTCGTAAAAGAGGAATAAAAAGGCGATTTCGATGGGGGTATAGCCGAGTTGATTAAAGTGTAATAATACGAGCATTCTCAATGCCCCGTCGGTGATGGTATAACCCCAATAGGCGGCGGTGACAAGGCAATAATTTCTTAAGTTTTTGTCCATTTTTTTATTGATGTAGTGATTTTTGATCCCCCCTAGCTCCCTTAATTAGGGCAGGTAAAGGGGAACGGGGAATAGGGAACAGTTTTCGATGGTTTATGGCTGTAAATTGATAATATAAACATTTTTAACTACTCCTTAATTCTGAAATTACCAAAATGCTGTATTCCTTTGTTGGGTAAGGTTTAAGGGTCTTTGTATTCCTACTTTGAATCACCCCTGCCGCCAATTTGGGGCGAAATATAATTATTTTTTGGTAATAGTTGGAGAATCATGGATGAAAACCATTCCCCGTTGCCTATTCCCCATTCCCTCAATTAATTGACTGAGCGATTTTGGCGACTAACTCTGCCATGCGGTTGGAGTAGCCCCATTCGTTGTCGTACCAAGCGAGGATTTTTACTTGGGTTTCGTCAATTACCATGGTGGAGGGAGCATCCACGATGGATGAGCGGGGATCATCTTTGTAGTCGATGGATACGAGGGGGCGTTCTTCGTAACCTAAGATACCTTTGAGGGGGGCTGTGTTTGCTGCCTCTTTGAGCAGTTGATTGACTTCTTCTATGGTGGTTTTACGATTTACCTCAAAAACGCAGTCGGTGAGGGAGGCGTTGAGCATGGGGACTCTGACGGCCACTCCGTTAAGTTTTCCTTTTAGTTCTGGGTAAATAAGGGCGATCGCACTGGCAGATCCTGTGGTGGTAGGTACAAGGGATTGTAGGCAAGATCTAGCTCTCCTCAAGTCTTTGTGGGGGGCATCTACTACAATCTGAGTATTGGTAACATCATGGATGGTGGTAATAACTCCATGTTTAATGCCCAATCCTTCTTGAATTACTTTGACCACAGGGGCTAAACAATTGGTGGTACAGGAGGCAGCGGTTAAGATATGGTGTTTTTCAGGGTCATATAAATGATCATTTACTCCTACCACTACATTTAAAGCCTCTTCTTTTACGGGGGCAGCCACCACCACTTTTTTTACTCCGCAATGAAAGTAAGGGTTTAAGGTTTCAGGGGTGCGAAATTTACCAGAACTTTCAATAACAATATCCACTCCATAATCTGACCATGGCACTTGCTCAGGGGTTGAAAATTCAGAAAAACTGATCTCTTTTCCTTCAATTACCAAATTATTTTCTTTAACTTGAATATTTTTGTCCCATTTTCCATGGACGGAATCAAACTCAAGCAGATGGGCGGCACACTCTACCCCTCCTTTTATTTCGTTGATATGGACAAATTCCATGGCTGGATTATTCCACCCTGCACGGAGAGAAAGTCTGCCAATCCTACCAAAACCATTAATTCCTACTCTTATAGTCATATTTCTCTATATACTAAAAAATATTGGTGTATTTATCAAAATTGAATATAGCATCAAAAAAACTTAGCAACTGCTTTGCTTCTTTCCCTAGCTGATTTTCTAAAGTTTGAAGTAAAAGTAAAGACTATTAATCTTCTACTGTCTAGGGTTAAACTGGCTTTTAAATACCTTTACCCATAAAAACAATATAAGGGAAGTACATTAAGAAACGATTAAGGGACGGAAAGAATACTAATCAATTTTTATTGTTTTACTTTTTTTCGTTTTTCCGATGTGTGTTTTCGGGGCAGAGGGAAAAAAAGATTAGATTTTCTTTTATGGGGTAAGATTAAGACTGAAAAAATACCATTCAGTGAACTTTTTAGTCTGTTTGAGGGTCAAAAAACCAATGGACAGGATAAAATAAACCCCATGGATCATCAGATATATAGTGCTTTAACCTTATTTATAAGTCTGTTAGTGGAGGCCATGCCCTTTTTGTTGTTTGGGGTGCTTCTTTCTAGTAGTCTAATCGTTTTTCTCGATGAGGGTAAGTTAATCGAGTTATTGCCATCAAATCCTATTTTAGGAGCGTTTATTGGCAGTTTTTTTGGCTTTTGTTTTCCTGTGTGCGAATGTGGTAATGTGCCTGTGGCTCGACGTTTCCTTTTGCAAGGTTTACCTACTTCTGTGGCCATTTCTTTTTTGTTAGCCGCCCCTACCATTAATCCTGTGGTTTTGTGGTCAACCTATGTGGCTTTTAGGGGGCAACCAGAGGTTTTTTGGTTAAGGATTATTTTTTCTTTGACCATAGCCATTACGTTGGGCTGTTTATTTAGTTTACAAAAAGATTGTCGTCCTTTGCTCAAGCCCTCTTTGGCGAAACGTTTGACGGTGTTGTTAGAGGCTAAGGCTAAAGCGAAGCTGAAACCTATTAATAATGTTTCTAATAATTATAGTTTGTTACAATCGGGGAGTTTTATTTTAGGTCAGCCCGGCCAGGTAATCAAGATGGATGATGCTCTTTTGAAGGCGGAGGAAGAAAAACAAAAAAAGGAGGTTTGGGGGCGTAAGTTTAATCTTTTTATTGAAAATGTTACCCAAGAGTTACGGGATTTGGGGGGTGTATTGATTTTGGGCAGTGCGATCGCCTCTACGATCCAAGTATTTATACCTAGGGAGATTATTTTAAACATTGGACAAGATACTATTACATCAATTATTGCCATGATGGTATTGGCTTCGGTAGTGTCTATTTGTTCTACGGTGGATTCATTTTTTGTACTGTCCTTTTCTTCCACTTTTACCACCGCTTCCTTAGTAGCATTTTTAGTCTTTGGTCCCATGATTGATATTAAAGCCATGGGTTTGATGTTATCTATTTTTAAACCTCGGATGATTTTTTATTTAATGGTGATTATTGCCCAGTTTACTTTTATTTTTACCCTTTCCTACAGTTATTTTTTCTAGTGAAATAATTAGTTATATATTGAAACTCCATAATGAAGACTATTAAGAAAAACCTGTTATTTTTTCCATTATTAGACTTTTCTGCCTTCTTCTTTTGGGGGTTCTTACTCTTTAAATATTGGGCTACGGGAGAACTAAATTTATTGATACACCCTAACTATTTTCTTTTAGTTTTCATTGCCAGTATTGTATTGTTCATAATTTCTGCCCTCAAATTGCTACATATATATTTGAAATACTATCGCAGAAAAAACTATTTAAGAGAAAGTGATAACTCAATTTTATTATTACCCAAAGGTTTCGGAAGTTCTTTACTGATTGTTGTGGCGGTATATGGTTTGGTTACTCAACCAATGATTTTAAATAGTCAAAGTGCTATCCAAAGAGGTTTAGTAGATTCTTTACCCCCAGTCACGTTACAACCAGAAGCCTTTGGGGCTGGTACGAAACCAGAGGAGCGTACTTTAATTCAGTGGGTGCGTACTTTACACGTATATCCTGAACCTGATACTTATAAGGGGCAAAAGGCAAATATTACGGGGTTTGTGGTACATTTGGATTCTTTGCCTGATGATTATGTTTATCTTTCCCGTTTTATCATTACCTGTTGTGCGGTGGATGCTTATCCTGTGGGTATTCCTGTTAAATTACCTGAATCGAGAGAAAATTATCCCCCCGATACTTGGTTAACAGTGCAGGGGCAAATGATGACTCAGACTTTACCGCCGTTAGATGCGACTAATACCAATTCTACTAGGGAGGTAAGACATTTGGTTTTGGATGCCTCAGAGGTGGAGGTAATTCCTACTCCTGCTGATCCTTATGGGTATTAATATTATAGGGGTTGCTGATTAGATATAATTTATCATTTAGGCAGGGAACAGGGAATAGTGATAATATTTTGATGTCTTAGTTTTTAGCATCATTCAATTATATTTCATCCCATGATTAAGCAATGCCATATTATTACTACCATTGCCCATTGTTTACAAATTGGTGGTGATGGCTTGGACGGGGCAGGTGGGAATACATTGCTCGCAAACGATGCAGGTTTGTTGGCGAAATTGTAGCTTATAGCTACTGGGGTTGAGGGTGAGGGATTCGGTGGGGCATACCCCTGTACATAACCCACAATGGACGCAGGTTTCTTCGTCGATGACGATTTCTCCTGTGGCGGATGAAACTTTGATTTCTTGGGATTTCATCCAATCGATGGCGATTTCTAGTTGATCAATATCCCCTAGTAATTCTACTACTAATTTTCCCACTTGATTGGGGGCTACTTGGGCGCGGATGATATTGGCGGCGATGTTAAATTCTTTGGCTAGGCGATAGGTGACGGGAATTTGCACCATGGTGCGAGGAAAGGTGAGGGTTACTCGTTTTTTCATAGGTTTAAGGGATAATAGGTTTAGAAACAACTATTTATAGTTTAGGGAATTATATTTATGTCTGAAAATACTTCTTCTAGTTTTGGGGTTAATCGACTTAGAAATTTTGTGATTGCTCTGGTGGCGATCGCCCTTAGTCTTACTTTGGTGTTAGGATTACAAACAAGTGTTAATTCGGAGTCTTTGGAAGCCCAAGCTCAGGATGCGACTCCTTTGGAGGTGGCTTTGAATAATGGTAAGCCTACGTTGATGGAATTTTATGCGAATTGGTGTACTAGCTGTCAGGCGATGGCTGGGGATATGGCAACCTTGAAACAAGAGTATGGTAGTAATGTTAATTTTGTGATGCTTAATGTGGATAATACTAAGTGGCTTCCTGAGGTTTTAAATTATCAGGTGGATGGCATTCCCCATTTTGTTTTTCTTGATGAGGGAGGAAGTGCGATCGCATCTACCATTGGGGAGCAACCTTTATCAATTTTTGAAAAAAATTTAACGGCTTTAATTAATAATAATACCCTACCCTATGCCAATGCTCAGGGCATAACTTCTCAAATTCAAAGCTCTAATCCTGTGATGAATGGTAATCAGGATAATCCCCGTGATCATGGGTAATTAATTAATCTTTTTTTATATTCCTTCTCTTTTATTTAAAGATTCTTAACTTAGGTAAAATGTCTATATTTTTATTCTAAAATTTTAAAAAAATTGGGCAAAAACCTTGTCATTTAATTTTGGCTATGTTATAATAAAGGTACATCAAAACAGCCACCTTTTCTTGACCCGTTGCGGTCGGGGAGTGGTGGCTTGTGCCTTTTTTTGACGATAGTGTAAAAGTATGGATAGTTGGTTAGAAATCAAGTCGCAAATAGAGGCTTTTTGTCGTCAAAATGATCATGGACGATTAAAGGTATATTTAGAGTCTTTGTTGGCGGTGGATGATTCTAATCCTTTACTTTTGGCCTATGGTGGAGTTTGCTATATGTTAGCGGATGAGGAGGAAAGGGCGATCGCCCTTTGGTTAGATTGTTTTCTTTTGGCACAGGAGAAACAGTTAGAAATTATTGCAGAAAATTTGGCTCAATTAGCTAATTTATATTTTGAAAATCATCAGTTTTATGAAGCCTCCCTTATTTATCAACAGGTATTAGAATTTAACCCCAGTCATTTTCAAAGTTATCTTAATGGGGGTTATAGTTTGCTATGTTCTGGTAATTTTGATCAAGGTATTGACATCTGGAAAAATGGTTTAAGTATTAATAATCAATCGGGAGAGTTATATCTTAATATTGCACGGGAGTATCAATATATTAAAGAATATTCTCAAGGTATTAGTTATTATTTAAAGGCTCTTAATTTTTACCCCAATGATGACTATATTTTTTATAATTTAGGATTATGTTATGGGGCAATAAATGAACTTGATACGGCTATTGGTTATCATCAAAACTGTTTAGAAATTAATCCTAATTTTGCCCCTGTTTATGGGGAGTTAGGTTATCTTTATTTACTGAAGGGTGACATTGCCCTCGTCAAAGAAAATTGGCAAAGGTTACTAAGGTTTAATTCTCATATATTTACCAGTTATCTGGGGTGGAGTGATGGTAATAAGGATAAACTTATTTCCCTTAATAGACAGTTGATTGCTAATTTATTATCTGATGATAGCTTACTACAATTAGGGGCGATCGCCTCCAACATATTTTTTGAACGAAAACAATATAATCTTGCTTCTAAATACTATCAATTATCTCATCTTGAGGAAAAAATACTAACAGAAGAAATAAAAACTATTGATGGTATAAATAAACTTGACTTTCAAGGGAATAATGTACAAAATTACTACGAAACTAGCCAAGATTGGGCATCAAAAATAAATCTGAAGGAAAACTACCAATTAATTTACCAAGATAATAAATTAAAACTAACTCCCCCCCAAAATCTTGATAATACTATCCATCCTAGCTTCTATTTTCCCCCAAATTTCCCCCTGCCCCCTAGCTTTGTTATCACAGTCAAAAAAGGTAGATTTTGGCTACGGAAAGACGAGAGTAGTAGTGCCATAATTACGAAGGATAATCATTTACTGGGGGATATTTCTCCCGAATCCCCAGCCCTTAGCCCTAATCATCCTGATAAACACCCCTCTTATCATTCTTTGTTAAAAACTTCCCATCTTCCTCATATTACCAGCATCACGGGTACAGTGGTTGTTTTAGGTGGTTTATTAAATAACATTTATTTCCATTGGTTGTTTGATATTCTTCCCCGTATTCATCTTTTGGAAAAAATATCTATTAATTGGGATGATGTTGATTATGTGGTGGTGGATAATCGTTGTCAATTTCAGCAAGAAACTTTAGAAATTTTCGGTATTCCGACTTCTAAAATACTTCCTCTTTCTTTTCCCACTCACATTGAAGCGGATAAGTTAATTGTACCTTCTTTCCCCAGTGCGATCGCCTGGATGCCCCCTTGGAGTTGTGAGTATTTACGGACAAAAATATTAGGAGACGATGTAGATAAAAAAACTCCCCATAAAAGAATTTATATTAGTCGAGAAAAATCTAGTAATAGAAGACTAATTAATGAACTAGAAATAGTTGCCATATTACAACAATATAACTTTGACATAGTCAATTTAGAATTACTTTCCGTCAGACAACAAGCCGAGTTACTCAACCAAGCAGAAATAGTCATTTCTCCCCATGGTAGCGGCTTAAGTAACCTTGTTTTTTGTCAACCCAAGACTAAAATAATTGAACTTTTTTCTCCTCATTATGTCTATCCTTGTTATTGGTTAGTTAGCAATATCCTTCAATTGGAATACCAATATATTTTAGGGGAAGTTTTTGGTAGTAAAAGTTTTGATAATTTCCTTTATCCTGATAGTCGTTTTGAAGATATTTATCTCAATCCCACTAACTTGAAAGAAGTTTTAAAGGACTTGTAATAAGTATAAAAAATGTTCTACAGAAAAATTAGCGTTGCTCCATAGTGATACAAGGGTCATTCAATCAATTAAACTGAAATAATATCGAATTTATCTTAAATGTGAGAGCAAGACTCCCGTTTAATTTCTCCCGAAAAAAATACCCACAGAAATAGACGGGAGATGTAAGCGAACCAATAAATAAATCGAGGGACAGCGAGTCCTTGACTTTTCCAATAACTTAACACAAACAATATGTTTTGTGCTATGCTTAATAGCATAAGAAATTCTCTAAAGCAAAATGATAATTCTGGAGTATAAACTAAAAGGCAACCAATACCAATATCAAGCCATTG